>JBBSLW010000066.1:0-14549 GCA_038233495.1 Chthoniobacterales bacterium
AAAAGAGCGCGCCGGGGCAGACGGGAAAAATCTGGAAGCCAGGAAACCAGGAAAACATATCCTGGCTTTCTGGTCTCCAGATTCATTCCTTTCCTGCGTTCCTGCTTTCCTGATTCATCAGCCGCCCACGCGTCGGATTGAGATGAATCAGGAAAAGAGGAAAGCAGGAAAGTCATAATATGAGGCGGTTCATCCTTGAACCCGTTCCTCGCTGGGAGCAAGTCGCGAACCGCGGTCCTGATCCACAAGACCTTCCCAACGCGCCTTCTTCCATCTGTTCATCGCCGGAATTCCACCTACATTTCGTTTCCCGAATGGACGAAGAGAACGAGCTGATCGCGCTGCGGCGCCAAAAACTGGAGACCTTGCGCGAGCGCGGCGTGCCGCCTTTTGGGCAGAGCTTCGAGACGAGCGGATCCATCGCCGAGGTCCGCGAAAAATTCGCCGAGGGTGCGACTCTGCGCGCGGCCGGCCGGATCATGGCTCATCGCGACATGGGGAAGAGCCACTTTCTCGATCTGCGCGACGCGACCGGGCGCATCCAGATTTACGTGCAGGCGAAAGAGCTCGGGCCGGAGGCGATGGAGACTTTCGGGCTGCTCGACCTGGGCGATTTCATGGGGGTGGAGGGAAGATGTTTCCTGACCAAGACCGGCGAGCCGACGCTCAAGGTGCACCGCTTCGAAGTGCTCGCGAAAACGCTCCGACCGCTTCCGGAAAAATGGCATGGCCTGACCGATGTGGAGGCGCGTTATCGCCAGCGTTATCTCGATCTGGTCACAAACGAGCATTCGCGCGCGGTCTTCGAAAAACGGATCGCGATCCTGCGCGAGACCCGGCATTTCATGGAAGATCGCGGCTTCCTCGAAGTGGAAACCCCGATGCTCCAGGCGGTGCCGGGAGGCGCGGCAGCGGAGCCGTTTCGCACCCATCACAAGGCGCTCGGGCTCGATCTCTACCTGCGCATCGCGCCGGAGCTTTACCTCAAGCGGCTCCTCGTCGGCGGCTACAACAAGGTCTTCGAAGTGAACCGCAACTTTCGCAACGAAGGCATCTCGCGCCGGCACAATCCGGAGTTCACCATGCTCGAGGCCTATTGGGCCTACGCGAATTTTGAGAAAATGTCGGAGCTGGTCGAGGAGCTGATCTGCTACTTGGCGGAGAAGGTGGCCGGCTCGTTGCAGGTCGAGCATCGCGACACCGAGGGAAACGTCACGCGGACGCTCAACTTGGCGCGACCCTGGCGGCGGGCGCGCTACCGCGACCTCGTCACGGGGGCGGCGGGCGCGGACTGGTTTAGCCTAACGACCGAGGAACGCCGCGCGAAATGCCACCAGCTCGGGGTCGAGGTCCAGCCGCGGATGGCCGATTACGAAGTGACCCAGCAGGTCTTCGAGAAACTGGTCGAGGAAAAAACTTTCGACCCGCTTTTCGTCACCCATTGCCCGAAGGAACTCGTCCCGCTCGCGAAACAGAACGCGGAAGACGACTCGCTCGTCGACGTCTTCGAGCTGCTGATCAACGGCCAGGAAATCGCGCCCGGTTACACTGAGTTGAACGATCCGCTCGTGCAACGCCGCCGTCTCCTCGAGCAGGCGGGCGAGGAAACGCAAAAGCTGGACGAAGATTTTCTCCTCGCCCTCGAGCACGGGATGCCGCCGGCCGGCGGGATCGGGATCGGGATCGATCGCCTAACCATGCTCCTGACCGGCGCGGAATCGATCCGGGACGTGATTCTTTTCCCGCTCCTGCGCCCGCGCCACAACTAGGGTAAAGGCGAACCAAAGGGCGTCCCGCCCTGCCCAAGGCGCGCGGTTGCCGCATCGAACAGGTCTGGAAGTTCTCCAGGCACCGGCCGGTGTCGCTTGGGAAAATCGGTGGCCGAACCCGGCGCGGGTGTTACTTTAGGCAAATGGAAAAGCCAGAAATCACCGCCTACCTCAAAACGCATTGCGGCTGGAGCGGCGGCGTTCGCGCCGTCCTCGCCAAATACGAAATCCCTTTCACGGAAAAAGACATCATCCAGAACCCGGCTTTCCGCTGGGAGATGGAAACCAAGAGCGGCCAGCCGCTTTCGCCCTGCATCGAGATCAACGGCAAAATGCTGCCCGACGTGAGCGGCGAAGAAGTCGAGCGTTACCTGGTCGAGAACAAGCTCGTGCAATCGAACGATGCCGACGCCGGGGTGCCGATCAACGCACCGTGCGCGAACGAGCAGCACGGCGAGCCGGTCAAGCTCAAGTTCTAGATTCCTTTTCATCAGGGTTAGCGAGACCTTCTCCGTTTCCGGAGAGGGTCTTTTGCTGTTCGGCTGGCGCGCTGGACAAAAGCGCTCCTTTCTTCCCGCGCGACTCGTGCGTAAATTCTGCGGCCTCACGATCAAAAGCCCCGCTCCTCCGATGCCTTTACGATGAAAATCTTCTCGCGACCCGCCGGCCGAAAATCGGCCGGCGCCTCGAAGAAGAAACGGCGCCGCGGCTGGCGCTGGGTCCTCGCCTTTTTTCTGATCGCTCTCCCGGTCGGGGCCGTCATCGCGGTCCTCTCTTTTTATTCGGTCTGGGCCCAGACCTTCGACCTGAAAAGGGTCGGGACGATGCCGGAGCGGAACACGGTTTTCGATGTCGACGGGAAAATCTACAGCCGGCTGGCGGGAGCGAACCGGCTCAAGGTGCCGCTCAAGGAAGTCTCGCCCTCTTTCCTCAAGTCGTTGCTCGCGCGCGAGGATACGCGTTTCTATTCGCATGGCGGAATCGACTGGCGCGGCGTGGCCCGCGCCCTCTACCGCGACATCGCGAGTGGCTCGGCCAAGGAAGGCGCGAGCAGCATCACCCAGCAGCTCGCGCGCAACAGCCTCCCGTTAGGCGGACACACCCTGAGCCGCAAGCTGCTTGAAGCGATGGTCGCGCTCCGGCTCGAGCGCGAGCTGAGCAAGGATGAAATCCTCGAGCTTTATGTGAACCGGATTTATTTCGGCTCCGGTTGTTATGGAGTCGAGACGGCCTCCCAAACCTACTTTGGGAAACACGCCGCCAACCTCAATCTCTCGGAATCGGCCATGCTCGCCGGCCTGATCCGGAGCCCGAATCGTTTCTCGCCGCTCAAGAACCCGAAGGGCGCCGCCGCGCAGCGCGACACGGTTCTCGATCGCCTCCAGGAGTTGAAAATGATCACTGCCGCCGAGGCCGAGAAAGCGAAGCACGAAAAGATCAATTCGCATCCGCGCCGGCTCACCTTGATTCAGGAAAACTACGCGATGGACGCCGTGCAGCGCGACCTGAATATGCTCCTCACCGCCGACCAGATCGATAACGGCGGCCTCTTCATTTACACGACGCTCGATCCGGTCGTGCAGAAGGCTGCTTCCGACGCGATCGAAAAACAGCTCGCCAAGATCGAGCGGCAATCGGGATTCAACCATCCGCTCAAGTCGCAATATCGCCCCCCGACCGAGGGCGAGGACAACGCCATGCCCTACCTCGAGGGGGCGCTCGTGGCGATCGATAACGGGAGCGGCGGGATCCGCGCGTTGGTCGGCGGCCGCGATTATGGGCAGAGCAAATTCAACCGCGCGCTCTCCCCGGCCAATCGCCAGATCGGTTCTTCCTTCAAGCCGTTCGTCTACACGCTCGCCTTCATGCACGGGCTGCTGCCGGGCGCGGCGATGAGCGACGGGCCGATTCAACCAGGGGAAATCCAGGGCGCGGGCAACTGGTCGCCGGGAAACTCCGACGGCCGTTACAACGGGATAAAGCCCGTTTCCTACGGCCTCATCCAGTCGCGCAACACGATGAGCGTGCGCGTCGGGGAATTTGCCGGGCTCGACGACACGCAGAAAATCGCGACCACGCTCGGGCTCGGCCCGGACATCCCGAAAGGCGCGGCGATCTACATCGGCTCGTTTGAGACCAACCTGAAAGATCTGACGTCGGCCTACACCGTTTTTCCCAATGCTGGCCTGCGCAAGCAGTCCTACATCATCGAGCGGATCGATGACCCGGAGCATCACCCGATTTATCGCGCCGCTCACGTCAGCCTTCCGGTGCTCGAGCCGGGCGCGACCTGGATGACGAACCGGCTCATGCAGGAAGTGATGACGCACGGGACCGCCTCGAGTTCGCGGTCGTTAGGCTTCAAGCTCCCGGCCGCGGGCAAGACCGGCACGACGAACGATTACAAGGACGCCTGGTTCGTCGGCTTCACCAGCTCGATCACCTGCGGCGTCTGGGTCGGGTTCGATATTCCCTCCACCATAGTGGCGAAAGGCTATGGCTCGGCCCTCGCCCTGCCAGTCTGGACCCAGGTCATGAACACCGCTTCCGATCGCTACCCGGCGCAGAAATTTCCGGTGCCGGTTGCGATCCAGCGGGCCACGGTTTGCTCTATTTCCAACGCGATCGCGACCAGTGGTTGCGTCGCGGCCGGCACAGCTTACGAAGTCGATCTCCCGGTCGACAAAATCCCGCGCGGCATCTGCAAAGTGCACGGCGGGAACCCGACGCTGCTCGGGCAGCGCGTCGATGAGGTGCAGCAAAAAGTGAAGGAAGTGCCGCGGAGCATCCTCCGCTCCTTCAAACGTTTCTTCGGCGGAGGAAACTGATCGGCAGGAATGTTCGTAAATAAAGAAGGCCGCCCCACCCCGGAAGATTCGAAAAGAAGGAAGCTTTATGTCCAAATCCAAAAGTCTGCGCTGAAAGATCCTCCCCGCAACGGTGTCACTTGGAGTCAGCAGGCTTACCTGAAAGCCTCCAACACCGGGGCCGATGATTTCTTCGGGAACGGCGTGGCAATTTCAGGTGACTCCATCGTCATCGGCGCACCGTTTGAAGACAGCAACGCCACCGGCAGCAACGGCGACCAGACGCAGAACAGCGCGCTCGATTCCGGCGCGGCATATATCTTCAACAGCTCGGCACCACCTTGGGCAATATTTCGACCCGGCTCCGGGTCGAGACCGGCGACAACGTCCTCATCGGCGGCTTCATCATCACCGGCAGCGCCTCGAAGAAAGTGCTCTTGCGCGCCATTGGTCCGTCGCTCCCGCTCGCCGGCAGGCTGGCCGACCCGACCCTCGCGCTTTACGACGGCGCCGGGACTCTCCTGGCGACTAACGATAATTGGATGGATGCCGTTAACCGCCAGGCCATCATCGATTCCGGGCTCCCGCCGGCGAACGATCTTGAGTCGGCGATTCTCACCTCCCTCGCTCCGGGCGCTTACACCGCGATCATGCGCGGGGCGAACAGCGGCACCGGGATTGGCCTCGTCGAGGCCTATGATCTCGATAACACCGTCGATGCGCAGTTGGCCAACATTTCCACCCGCGGTCTCGTCCAGACCGGCGACAACGTCATGATCGGCGGCTTCATTCTGCAAGGAATGGAAGCCCGCGTCCTCGTGCGCGCGATCGGTCCCTCCTTGCCGCTGGCCGGCAAAGTGGCCGATCCGACGATGGATTTGTTCGACGGCAACGGCACGCTCGTGGCCACCAACGACGACTGGCGCGACACCCAGGAAGCAGCCATCGCGGCGACAATGCTCGCGCCCAGGGACGACGCCGAGTCCGCAATCTTTTGCGACCCTCAACCCGGGCGCCTACACCGCGATCGTGCGGGGAGCGAACGACACCACCGGCATCGCGCTGGTCGAAGGTTACGCGCTGACTCCGTAAGCGAACGCTTGCGCGAGGCATGTCTACCTCGTACGCCGCTGAGCGACAGCTGTAGACGTTGCCGGGGGGCAACGCGATTCTGCGTGACGACTGCAGAAATCGGTGAACCTCTTGGCGACGCTCACTCCCGCGCTTCCCACAGCGAAGCGGCTACATTAGCTGCCCGAGCCGACGTATTCCGCCGAGTAGGTATCGAATTTCGCGGTCGAACCGACCGGCGGCGGGCTCTTCACGTCGTAGACGTTGTTGCCCACGACCTGCTCCGATTGCGTGTCCCAGATCATCACGCTTTTCTTCGCTCCGGGTGCGGTCTTCTCGTTCTTCTCGGTGTCGACCGCGATGTAGCGCGTTTTGCGCGCTTTCATCTCCGCTTTTCGCTTGGCCGACATCTCGGCGTAGGCGCGTTGCGCGCGCTCTTCCGCGATCCGGTGCTGGCGCTCGGTAGCCTGGTGCTTGGCGATGATGTAAGTGACGGCCGCTACAACCGCACCGGTGGCGGCGCCGATCGCGATCGATTCGCCCGTGCTGGCTCCGGAGGCGCGCGCGATGCCGCCGGCGGTCGCGCCACCGGCCGCGCCGAAAACGCCGGCATTTTGCAAGGGAGTGAGATCTGCACAGCCAGTCCCGAAGATCGACAAGACGGCGACAACTGAGGTGGATTTGAGCAGCGGTAGTTTCATGACGCGTCGAGTCTTAAATGGCGTCTTCGCCGGTGAAGCCTATTATTTGAGCCGGCATCGCCCCGCCCGGCGGCTCCGAATCGTATTTCACCTGATGCTGCCGGCACCATTCCTGGGCCGGCCGGTTTCCCGCCTCGGCCGCGCGCCGATACCACTCGGCCGCTTCGCTCGGGCTCGCCTCGAGACCGGTGCCGAGTTCAAAGCAGCGCGCGTAGAGATACATGCAAAAGGCGTTGTTCTGCTTTGCGCCTTCGCGGAAAAAGAGCGACCGCTTTTTCGGTCCGCGCCGTCTGGTTCTTGCCTTGGTCGGTTTCGTCGCTCGTTAGATATAGGACGCCGAGGTTGCCGAGGGAATCGAGGTAATTGAGTTTGGCCGCTGCGCCGTAGAAGCGAAACGCCTCGCGATCGTTCTGCGCGACGCCGATCCCCTTGTGATAACAGGTGCCGAGCTGGTCCATCGCGCGCGGATCCTTCGCGGCCGCCGCATCCTGCAGCAGCGCGATCGCTTTCGATTCATTTTTGCTCACCCTTTGCCATAGAGGTAGCACTCGGCCAGCAGGGTCCCCGCGCTCACGTCGCCTGCCGCCAAGGCCTGCTCAAACCACTCCGCCGCCTTCACGAAATCGCGCTCGACTCCCGCGCCATTCGAGTAACGCAAACCGACTTCCGTCATGGCGTGCGCGCGCTCGCGCGCGGCGGCCATGCAGAGCCAGGCAAAGGAGGCTTTGGGATCGCGTTTGCGCAGGAATTCTCCCAGGATCTCCATCGCGCTGACCACCCCAAGGTTGGCCGCTTCCGTCAACGGCTCGCGCAAGGCATCGAAGTTCACGTCCCGCAGCGCCCCTTTCTCCGCCTCCAGTTTGCTTTCGGAGAAGTTCGAGGCGGACACGTCCGAGCTCGCTCTGGGGAAACTCCTTCTGCAACTGCACGTAGGCCGCGATCGCGCGCGGCCAGTCCCGTGCCGCCTCAAACTTTTCCGCCTCCGCCACCGCTTCTCGCGTCAGCTCGGGCGATTTGCCTAACGACGGAGACGGCGCGGCGGTGGTTGACGCGACAACCGGAGTCGCGCTGGCGACTGACGGCACCGGTGAAGGGTTCCCCGCGACTTGGGTAGGAGGAGGCTCATTACCCGGCCGCAGCTTCAGGAAAAGCAGCAGCCCGACCCCGACAAGCGCGAGGGCGGCGAGCGCCCAAAGAATCGGCCGCGAAGATTTACGGGAGGGCAGCGGCGGCGGCTCGAGCACCGGAGCAGTCGCACTCTCGGCGACCATCGTCGGAAAGTCCTGCGGGTCCGCCGCCGCTCCGGACTCGATCTGCGTGAGACAATTCTCCAGCTCGGCGCGCAACGCGGCCGGCGTTTGCGGGCGTTGCGCCGGATTCTTCTCGATCATTTGCGCGACCGCGCTCCGCACGCACTCGGAAACGTTTTGCAGTTTCTCGAGCGGCGGCGGCTTGTGCAGGTGCTGGCTCATGACCTGCGCGAGCGAACCACCGAAGGGCGCCTGGCCAGCCAGCATGTACCAGAGCGTCACGCCTAACGAGTATATGTCGGAGCGGACATCGATCTCCTTTTCCTCGAGCTGCTCCGGGCTGGCGAAATGCGCGGTGCCGACGAACCCGCCCATCGAGAGCGTGGCGAGATCGTCGTCCCCCTCGTGTTTGATCGATTTGGCGAGGCCGAAATCGATCACCTTGACCAGGAAATCATCATCCTCCCTAACGAGCATCAGATTGGCCGGCTTGATGTCGCGATGGACGAGATGCACCTTCTCCGCCGCCGCCAGCGCGCGCGCCACCTGCAGCGTGATCCGCAACGCGATCACCGGATCGATCTTCCCCTGGCGTTTGATGAAAGACTCGACCGTCTCGCCGTCGACGAACTCCATCGCGTAAAAAAACGCGTCCGCGCTTGTCCCGAGATGATAGACCGAGGCGACATTCGGGTGTCGCAATTGCGCCGCCGCCCGCGCCTCGCGCAGGAAACGCTGCTGCGCGATCTCGCTCTCGAGGAACTTCGCGTTGATTACCTTGAGCGCGACCTTGACCCGCAGGTTCGTATCGCACGCCAGATAAGTGATGCCCATGGCGCCGCGCCCCAACTCGGCGAGCGACCCGTCTTCGCGGGTCAACACTTCGTAGTGATCGAATGCGATTTTCTCGGCCATCGGGAAAGACGGACTATATCGGCGAACGCTTCGTTGCGACATCGGATACGGCTGTAGCGTGCGCTGTCTCAGCGCAATTCGGGCGGCTGCTCATCTCGTTTCGTGAGATTGCTTTGGCGCCGGACAATCCGCTGGGGGCAGCGGACGCTACAAGCGGCCCTCAGTGGCTCTGTCTGGGTCGACGCTTGTCGCACGGCGCCTGCTGCCAGATACTCCCAGCCGTGCCAGCCAAACTCCGCATCACACCCCTCTTCGGCGAGCCCTTCGAGCTCAGCATCGGCAACACTGCCACCATCGGTCGCACCGCCGACAACACCGTCTGCCTGAGCGGCAGCCCGCTCGTCTCCCGCCAGCACGCGCTCATCCGTTGCCACGACGGCTACCAGTATCAGATCATCGACCTCGGCAGCCGCAACGGCACCCTCGTCAACGACCAGCGCGTGGTCATGCCGATGACCCTTGCCCCCGGCGCCCGGATCGACATTGCGAAAAAATTAAATCGTTTTCGACCTGATCGAGGACGACATCTCGACCGCGCACCTCGAGGTCACACTCGCTGGCTCCATGGCCGGCGTCGCCTCCGTCATCCGGCCCGTCGCACTGCTCGTCTGCGACATCCGCGGCTTCAGCACCATGGCCGAGAAAATTTCTAGCTCGCATCTCGCGCAACAGCTTGGCGTCTGGTTTCGCGAAGCGGGCAACCTCGTCACCCGGAGCGGCGGCACGATCGATAAATTCATCGGCGACGCCGTCCTCGCCTACTGGAGCGAATGCAACGGGCAGAACGTCGACTGCGCCGCCACCCTCCAGGTCGCGCGCGACATCCTCGCCCTCGCCGCGAAGACGAAGTGGGCCAACGGCGACCCGTTCCAGGTCGGCATCGCGCTCCACTACGGCAGCGTCACCTGCGGCAACGTCGGGCTCGACGCGCAGCGCGACGCCACCATCATCGGCGACCCGGTCAACACCGTCTTCCGGCTCGAGGGAGTAATGAAAGAACTCAACCAGCAGGTCCTGCTCTCAGCCGATTTCCAGGAGCATTTACCGGCCAGTGAGCCCCTGACCGATCTCGGCGAACGAAAGCTGAAAGGCAAACAGCAGCCCGTTAGGATATTTGGGTTAGGCTGACACCTGCCGGGATTCCAAGCCGGCCGAACCGCACGGCAAGCTCCGGCGAGTCCATCCAGATATAGCGAACGATCCCTCGGAGGTCGCGCCGGGCAGACGGCGCCAGAGCTATCTGATAACCCATGAAGGCAACTCGCGCTCGGCGGCTTCATCATTACCGGGGCCGACCTGCAACGCGTCATCGTGCGCGCCATCGGTCCCTCGCTTCCTCTGGCGGGAACCCTCGCCGACCCCACCCTAGAACTGCGCGACGGAAACGGCGTGCTCCTGAACATGAACGACGATTGGCCCGACACCCAGGAGGCCGACATCACTGCGACCGGCCTTGCGCCAACGAACGACTTGGAATCCGCCGGTTTAATGACGCTCAATCCCGGCCTCTACACCGCGATCGTGCGCGGCCTGAACGACACCACCGGCATCGCCCCGGTCGAAGTCTACGCGCTCGCTCCCGCTCCCTAACGAAGTCGACGGGCTCTCCTTCGTTTACGGGCCGTTCACTTTTGTGAGCGATCCGGCGGCCGCGGTCACGATCAGCGCGAACGATGTCCCCTACGCCGAAGGCAACACGCTCGCGGAAGCTGCGCTGCTGCCCGCCGGCACTTTCTCGGTCAAGGCGACCGCGACGAGCGGACGTTTCCTGCGCCGGCTCACGCTCGTTTTCGACGGCGTCAGGGTCGGGTTTTTCACCAACGGCGCGACCAGCGGGACGCTCGATTACACCACCAACATCCCCGGCAATCACCTTGTCGAAGCTCTCGCCACCGACGATCTCGGGGTGACCGGCGCCGCCCCGCCGGTGCGCGGGCGCGTTTTGCCTAACGCCCCGGGGCGCCTCTTTGAGATGACGAAGTCGGGCGACTGGAACACGGCGGGGAACTGGATCGACATCCTGGGCAACACCGGCGTGCCTGGGCCTAACGACTTCGCGGTTGTCGGCTCCTTCAACTCGACGCTCGCCGCCAATACCACCGTCAACGGAGTCAGCCTCGATGGCGGCAGCATTGCCAATAGCAGCACGATTGCGCGCACCCTGACGGCCACCGGTTTTTGCACGATCGCGGGCGGCCAGGTGAAAAGTAATCTCACGCTTCCCTCCGGCTCGACCGGCTTGTTGATCAACGATGCCGATATCGGCCTGAGCGGCACGCTCACTTATGCCGGCACCGTGCGGTTGCACGGCAAGGGGGGCATCACCGGAGTCAATCTTGGCGCGCGCAGCCGCACCAGCGTCGCCGGGCCGGATGGGCTTTTCGATTTCGTGAAAGGTGTGATCAACGGGGTTGGCCAGTTCTTCGCCGACCTCGCGAGCGGGGGCCGCAAAGGCTCGAAATCGGCCCCACTCCCTCCGCCCGCGCCTGAGCTCCGCACGGTCAACGTCGCCAGGCTCAATATCTCCGGCACGCTCGCCGCGGTCCCCGCGCCGGTCGTCTCGAATGATGGCGGCAGCCTGATCTCACAGGATGGGGGCGGATTAATCTCGCAGGATGGCGGCGGCCCTCGTCGCCTCGGGCGGGGGCAATCTGATCTCGCAGGATGGCGGTGGTGCGCCGCAGCCGCAAAACGCCCGCGCTTCCTCGAGCGGCGCTGCTGCCGCCACCACCTCCGGTTATTTCCAAACTGGCGGCGAGACGAATCTCAATCGCCTAACGATCATCCGCCCGGTCCAGCTCGACTGTGGCGTGCTCAGCGGTTCCGGGCTCATCTTCGGGAGCCTGACCAATAACAGCGGCTACATTTCACCGGAGCATTCCGCCGGCGGGATCGGCGTACTCGGCACTTTCGCGCAAGGCGCGGCGGGCACGCGTATCCTCGAAGACGGCGGGGCCGGTCCCGCGCAGTACGACCAGCTCCACATCAGCGGCGCGGCCACGTTAGGCGGGCATCTCGATGGTCCAGCATCAACGGCTATACCCCCGACCCGGCGGACACCTTTAATCCGTTAGGCTACGGCGCCGTCACGGGGCAATTCGCCAGCATCTGCGCGAACGCGCAGGTCACCGCGGGCGTGAGCGGACTCCTCGTCGCGGCCGATCCCGCCATCGCCGGGCCGGCGGGCGGCAAGTTGCTCGATTTTCAACCCGCCTCTCCGTCGGCACGGACGACAAGGTGCTGGTCGCGGGCTTTATCGTCACCGGCATCGCCTCGAAGCAGGTCGTGATTCGCGCCCTCGGTCCCGATCTGGCCGCCGCTGGTCTCTCCGGGGTGCTGGCCGATCCCACTCTCGAATTACACGAGGCCGACGGCACCGTCATCTCGAACGACAACTGGAAAGACACCCAGCAGGCCGCGCTCAGCGCGACTGGTTCGCAGCCTAACTTCGATGCGGACTCGGCCATCCTCGCCACCCTCGCGCCCGGCGGCCACACCGCGATCGTGAGCGGGAAGAATGCCGGCACCGGCGTTGGCCTGGTGGAAGTTTACGACATCGAGAGCCCAGGGGTTTCCAGCCTGGCGAATATCTCGACGCGCGGCGATGTCCAGAGCGCCGATAACGTCATGATCGGCGGCGTGATTGTCGGCGGGGCCGAACCGGCGCCGGTCCTCGTTAGGGCAATCGGCCCCTCGCTGACCGGCTTTCGGTGTAATGGGCGCTGGCCGATCCGGTGCTGGAATTGCACGACAGCAACGGCGGCCTGATCAGCCAGAACGACAACTGGCGCGAGACCCAAGAAACAGAAATTACCGCGACCCAGATCGCGCCGGGCGACGACCGCGAATCCGCCGTCCTCGCGACCCTCGTTCCCGGCAACTACACCGCGATCGTTCGCGGCCACGGCGACAGCACCGGAGTGGCCCTGGTCGAGGCTTAACCTGACGGGAGCGGGGCAGTAGGCACGGCCGCCGATTCCTCTTCAGCCGAGCAGCGTCCGATAATCGCCCGGCGTATCGATGTCGACCGCGCCTGCGGCGAAAGGAACGGACGCGACTTCGTCCGGGCGCGCGAGGAGGAGCGCCTTCGCGCCCGAGACGTCGCCGAGCGCGAGCAACTGCGCGAAGCAGGCGCGGGTGAAGAGGGCGGGGACGCCGATCGTGCCGGTGTAGGCCGAGGCAGCCATCGGTTTTTGCGTTTCGTTTTGGGTGGCGATCAATTCGCGCAGCAGATCCGGGCTCACCATCGGCTGATCGGAGGCCAGCAGGAAGAGCGCGTCACAATCCCGCAGGGCCGCCACGCCGAGGCGGATCGAGGTTCCCATCCCGCGTTCCCAAGCGTCGTTAGGCAAAATCGTCAGCTCGAGATCGCGAACCGTGACCGCGATTTTTTCCCGGACCGCGCCGAGGACGAGCGCAACCGGCCGGCAACCCGCGTCGAGCGCGGCCCGGGCGACACGCCTAACGAGGGTTTCTCCGTGGTATTCGAGGAGCTGCTTGGGTTGCCCGAGGCGCGAGGAGGCGCCGGCGGCGAGGATGACGGCGCCGATCTTCACACCGGCGCGGCAAGCAATGCGCCGGGCGGGGTGGATCGGGCGTTTCCATTCGCGTAACGACTCCGCGCTCGCCTCGGCGAAGACGGTTTGGATTTCCGCCACGATGGCGAGCGCGATCTCTTCCGGCGACTCCGCGCCGAGGTCGAGGCCGGCCGGGGAAAAAAGTTGGGACCGCATCTCGAGACCGGTCTCGAGCAGACTGTGGAGCAATTGATCGCGCCGAAGCCGCGGGCCGAGGAGGGCGACGTAACGGAGGCCGAGCGGGAGCAATTTCTCGAGTGCGGCGTAGTCGCGGCCGTAGTTGTGGGTCTTGACGATGGCGGCGGTCCGGTCATCGAAATCGTCAGGCAAGGCGGAGGCTTCCTCCACTTCCGTCAGCTCCCACCCGATGGCGGCGGCGAGCGCGCGGAGGGCGGCACTGTCCGGGCCTTCGCCGATCAGGAGGAGGCGGAGCGCGGGGCGGATCGTCTGGCAGAAGGCGCCCGGCGGGGGGTTGTCGAGGGAGGAAAGGACGCGGCTACCTAACGATTCTTCATTTTCGAAAATGGTGGCGATGGTGAGGGCGCGCCGGTCGCGCTGGGCCGCGGCGAGGGATTCAAGCAGCGCCGGGTGGACGCTCTCGACCAGGACCTCGATCGCGCCGTTGCAGCCGTAGCGCAGGCGGGTGTCGAAATTCAGCCGGACGGGCTGGCCGGTGGCGAGGACGTCCTGGGCGCGGCGGGCGACTTCTTCTTCGAGACAGCCGCCGCTGAGGGTCCCGACGGTTTTGCCAGCGGCGGTGATGAGCATGCGCGCGCCGGGGCGGCGATAACTGGAGCCGCACGCCCTAACGAGGGTGGCGAGCGCGAGCGGTTGATCGCGGTTTTGCGCAAAGGCGGCCAGGATGTCGCGGATTTCTTTCACGGTTGCGCTCTGTGAGTTCGCGCAATGTCAGTTTGCCGGTTGTGTGGCAGATCTGCTCCGGGAAGCGCGCGCGTCTCGCGTGCTGGTTTCGGCGTCCTCGCCGAAATAGGCTTTTCCGTAACGGGCACAACGAAGAAAAAAGTTCGCGGTGGCGAGGACGCCATCGCCAGCTCGCCGCAGGACGAGTCCGTCCAATTGGCGGACACGCGAGACGCGCGCGCTACCCGGAACGAGTCTCGCCTCACGCTAGATCAACTTGTCGGGCGTGATCGGCAGGTCGCGGACCCGTTTGCCGGTCGCGTGGTAGACGGCGTTGGCGATCGCGGCCGCGGTGCCGGTGATCCCGATCTCGCCCATCCCGCGGGCTCCGATCGGATTAAAAGCGTAGTCGGGTTCCCCAACGAAATAGACTTCGATCGGCGGCGTGTCGGCGTTCGTCGGGACGTGGTAATCCGCCAGGTTGCGCGTCGCGGGCAACCCGGTTTTCGGGTCGTAGGCGGTCTCTTCGGTGAGGGCCATCCCGATGCCCATCACGACGCCGCCGAGGATCTGGCTGCGCGCGGTCTTGGCGCTGACG
>JBBSLW010000067.1:0-14454 GCA_038233495.1 Chthoniobacterales bacterium
GAAGTTGAGCGGCTCTTCCGCAGGCTCAAAGGCTTCCGGCGCATCTTCTCCCGCTTCGATAAACTCGATGTGATGTTCACCGCATTCATCCACTTCGCTCTTATCATCGAGGCTCTGCGTTAGTGTTAACAGGCCCTAGGCGTTAGGCAATTTCGGCCAGGGCGGACGCGACCGCAGCCGGCAACTTCCGCGGGCCGTCGCCGCCCAGAGCGGCATCGACCGTTTCCAGCCGCCGAATCAAATCGAGCACCTCCCGCCGCGCGAGAGGCCCCCCGGCCGCGACGCAGTAATGGGTGCGACAACCGAAGGGCCGAGCGGCGTAGATGAGACAACGCCCCGTGCCCTCTTCCAGCATCGGGCACGAACCATCCGCAGGGGAGGGGAGTTTGGTCCGCCCGCTGGTCCGCCAGGCGCGCGCCGCGACGAGGGCTTCGCCTTTCGTGAGGTAAGGAGTCAGGCCGGTCAGTTTGAACTGGCAGCACTCCGTTCGTCGAATGCATTGGCGCTCGACCGGGCGCGTCGCCAGGTCTTCATAGACTCGACGCACCTCAGCGAGCGCGAGGTTCGAGCTGGACTGGGAGCGACGGTCGGTGCGAGGCATCGTTAGTCATGAAGGTGCGCGGGTCTTGCCCCGGCGGCAACCTTTTGACGGCTCTCCGGTGGCTTTGCTAGAAAAGATTTCATGGTTTAAATCATGTTCCCTCCGGGGAATCCTTGTGGGTGCGCTTTGCTCGCAACGTCATTCGGTTTCATCCAGCCCCCTTCGGCTGGCACGGCCTGTGTGTCTGGCGCGTGACCAATGCGCCGGCGCCCTTTTACCTCGTCGGGACGATCTACGCCCTCAGCGGCAAGGATTATCCACTGCCCAAACCTTACGCGGAGGCCCTCCACAATTCCCAGAAGTTCTTCTTTGAGATCCCGCCCGATCCGAAGGGCCAATTTCCAAGCTCTTCGACGACGCGGCCGCCTATCCCAATGGCGATGACATCCGCCGGCACATTCATCCTCAGACGTGGGGCTTTCAGCAGAAAAGATTCCGGCGATCGAATTATCTCGGGAAAGGCTTTTTGGTTCGGCGAGCACTATATCCCTGGGCTGCAAAATCTGCGGTCGTAGGCGATTGCCTATTACATTGGGGGGATCAACGGTTATAGCGACATCTACAGCGGGCTCGGGGTGGACAACTACATCAGTTATCAGGCAAAACGAATGGACAAGGCCTGCGGCGGACTTGAGACGATCGCGGCCCATGTCGACGTCCTGAGTGGAATGGCCGACATCGATGCGGAGTTGATCCTGCTCGACTCGCTCGTGCGCGGGGACAAGCGGCGGGACGACTTCAATGCGACCCGGGCGGGCTGGAAGCACGGCGACTTGACGGCGATGGCGGCGGACGAAGAGCGAGAACGAAAGCTCAATCCGGGCGCGGAGATGCGGCTTTTGGATTATCGCAATCTCCGTTGGATACCGAAGATTGAAGGGACCATCAGGAGCGGGGTGCATACATCGATCGTGGGGGGACCCGCCACTTTTGTGACACGAACAGCGTGATCGATTTTTTACAGACAAAAGGCTACAAGATCTAGCAGCTCTGATGTTTGCGTAATTGCACTCTTTGCCGCGCGCCGGGGAGGCTGCCCCGTCTCGAAGGTTCTTCGGAGATCGCCTCGCTCTAAGGAGGTCCGGGCTCTTATTTGCCATTCGGGCCGGCAGCGCCTATTGCTCTCGCCTACCCTTATGATGAAGACCGTCCTTTGCACTACGCTCAGTCTGCTCTGCGCCGCCTCCCTCCCCGCGCAATCGGAGCCGCACCAATCACCCGCCGCCGAGGCCTCGCGCCCGCCGACTATTCACGATGCGGCGCATCCGCCGGCGGAGCAGAGCCCGCCGCCCATTGCCGCCACGCCCGCCACCGCCGCCGCGACTGAAGGCCAGCCAAAGGTCGACAAAAACCCGCCCCCGATCGACCCCAAAAACATGGACCTGTCGGTCAAACCGCAGGACGATTTCTACGCCTATGCAAATGGCGCCTGGCTCAAGAACAACCCGATCCCGCCCGAGTATTCGCGCTGGGGCAGCTTTAATGAGCTGATCGAGAAGAATAACGACGCCTTGAAAACGATCGCCGAGAAAGCCGCCAGTCTCGCGGGCAAGGAGGGTGACGAATCGAAGCTCGAAAAAGCCGCCGCCTCCGAGCTGCAGAAAGTCGGCGACTTTTACGCCAGCGGAATGAACGCGGACGCGATCAACCAGGCCAAAGTGCAGCCGTTACAGGACGAACTTAAACGGATCGACGCGCTCAAGACCCCGGAAGACCTGACGAAGGAAATTGGTCACCTCCACAGCATCGGGGTGGGGAGTTTCTTTGGGTTTACCTCCGGCCAGGATGACAAGGATAGCACGATGGTGATTGCCCAGGCTTACCAGGGCGGCCTTGGCCTGCCGGATCGCGATTACTATACGAAGGACGACGACGCCTCGAAAAAACTCCGCGACCAATACGTCGCCCACGTCACGAAAATGTTTACCCTGCTCGGCGACTCGGCCGAGGCTGCGGCCGCGCACGCGAAGACGGTGCTGGAAATTGAGACTTCGCTTGCCAAACCGGCCCGCACCCGCGTCGAGCTGCGCGACCCGCAAAAGAACTACAACAAAATGTCGCCGGCCGAGCTGCAGAAGCTCATGCCCGATTTCAAGTGGGACGATTATTTCAAACAGCTCTCGCTCGCCACACCGGGCGCGATCAATGTCGGCCAGCCTGACTTTTTCAAGGCGGCTAACGAGGTTTTCAAGACGGTCTCCCTCGAGCAGTGGAAGACTTATCTCCGCTGGCACCTCATCCACGACACCGCGCCGACTCTCTCGCAAGATTTCGTGGACGCGAACTTCGACTTCTTCGCCAAGACCCTGAGCGGCACCGAGGAACTCAAGCCGCGCTGGAAACGCGTCGTCGCCGCGACGGATAACGAGATTGGCGAAGCGCTCGGCAAACTCTATGTCGCGGATAATTTCCCTCCCGAAGCCAAAGCCCGCGCGCTCGAGATGGTCAACAATCTCAAGGAAGCGCTCGCCGAGCGGATCAAGAGCAATGACTGGATGGACGAGCCGACCAAACAGGAAGCGCTCAAGAAACTCGCCGCCTTTACGGTCAAGATCGGTTACCCCGATAAGTGGCGTGATTACTCCGCGCTCAAGATCGACCGTGGCCCTTATGTCCTTAACGTCATGCGCAGCGATGCCTTCGAGGTCGCGCGCGAGATGAAGAAGATCGGCAAACCGGTTGATCGCAGCGAATGGGGAATGAGCCCGCCGACCGTCAACGCCTACTACAATCCGAACCTGAACGAGATTGTGTTCCCGGCTGGCATCCTGCAGCCGCCCTTCTTTAATCCCGACGCGGACGACGCGGTCAATTACGGCGGCATCGGCGCGGTCATCGGCCACGAGATGACTCATGGTTTCGATGACCAGGGCCGGCAATACGACGCCGTCGGCAACCTGCGCGATTGGTGGACGCCGGAGTCAGCCAAGGCTTACAGCGAACGTTCCAAAGCCATCGTCGCGCAGTATGCGGCTTACGAACCGCTCCCCGGCCAGCACATCAACGGCGAACTCACCCAGGGAGAAAACATCGCCGACATCGGTGGTCTCAAGATTGCCTATGCAGCTTTCCAAAAAGCGCAGGCCGCGCATCCTGAAAACGCGAACAAGAAAATCGACGGCTTCACTCCCGACCAGCGTTTCTTCCTCGCCTGGGCTCAGATCTGGCGCGCCAACCAGCGCGACGCCGAGACCAAGCTCCGCCTCAACACCGATCCGCATTCGCCCGGGCAATTCCGCGCCAACGGGCCGGTCTCGAACATGCCCGAGTTCCAGAAGGCTTTCGGGCTCCCGGATAACAGTCCGATGGTCCGGCCAGCCAAGGACCGCGCCAACATTTGGTAGCGGCGAGTTAGCCGAAACGAGAACCGGTATAAGTTACAGATCCGCCGCCTTGTCGTGAAGCTTCACGAGAGGCGGCGGTTTTCTTTTGGAGGGACGGCCGCGTGTCGTCCGCGTCTCACTTCTCCACCGTCACGATGTGGGCCTGGATTGTCCCGCAGATGTGCCCGGTCCCGAAGCGCTCCGCCAGCGCCTTCGAGGCCACGACCGTGGCGTCGCCGAGGAGTGACGCGTCGCGCTCCTCGATCTCGTTGCGCAACGGCGTGCCCTGGCAATAGGCCATCGCCACCACCCGCGGCGACCGGCATTCACTCCGCGCCGTCACCGTTTCAAATTGCGCCGTTTGCGTGAACCCGCCCGCGGCCAGGTCGCGCTCGATCGTCGCGCGATCGTGATATCCATGCGGCACCCGCGCATGGAAACGCGGCGGGTCGTCCGGGAAGAGTTCCTCCAGCGCGGTCGTTACCACATCCACGAATTCGTTCTCCTCGACCGATCCCAGTCGTGCAAATCAGGAGACCGCGGGGCCGGAGGACCCGGTGCGCTTCCGAAAACGCCTTTGCTTTGTCGGGGAAAACATCACTCCAAACTGGCAGAGGACCGCGTCAAACGACTCGTTAGGGAAAGGGAGCGCGAGCGCATCGGCCTGGCGCCATTCCACCGGGCGCGCCGTCCCGATCGATTCCGCCTGTTCCAGCATCCCCTCACTCAGGTCCGTCGCGACGAGCCCGACACTCTCTGGGAGGGCGGAAGCGAGCGCGCGCGTCACCACCCCGGTGCCGGCTGCCACCTCCAGCACACGGGAAAGCTTGCGGCCGGTCAGCCGCTTTTCCGGCTCAGTGGCATAAGGCTGGAAAATCAGCGGCACCAGATACATCTCGTACAGTTTCGGGATGGCCCCGGTAAAAACGATGTCGCCCTCGGGATTACTCATAAGATCGGGGCCACCATGCCCGTGAGCCCTGCGCGACACCAGCTTCTTCTGTGACGCACGACGGACATTTCCAAGGTTGGAGCCTAAGATTTAACTCTCACCTTCGATCGCCGAGCCGCATCGCGGCTTGCTAGCGGGTTTCTTGATACGCAAGGCGAGGAAAGTGAGCATCCGACCAGTCGTTAGCCGGCGGATCAAATCTATTATGAAAGCCTTCCTCCTCGGTCTCCTCTGCGCGGCGGGTGGCGCCGCGCTCGCTCTGAGCAGTTGCGCCAACCAGAACACCGCAGCCAACAACCCCAACGGCATGAGCCAGCACGGTGCCGTCAATAGCGGAAGCCACATCGGTGGTGGTGGCAGCGGTATCCCCGGCAGAACGCGCCTCCGCAACCAGCCCTGATCTTCGTCCGCCCCAGATTTGGAGGGGAGCGCGAGCCAGACCACGGCGACTTCGACCGTGGAGGGACGGGTGCCGTCCCGTCCAAGGATCCGGAAACACGGACGACACAGCGGTGGTTCCTCCAGCGAGCTTAGCGGAGGGGACCTTTATCGCTGCACTGCCCATCATCCGGCACCGCAATTTTGCCCGTCCGGGATACGCTCGTTTCTGGGGCTGAACCGATTATGGAGAGAGACGCGGCCTGACTGACAGAGGTCGCGCGGTATATCAATCTGAATAGTTGAACGCCCGGTCGCGTCTCTCGTTTAGTCCATAAAGGAGAAACCAAACATGAAAATAAAACTACCTGTCCTTGCGCTCGTCGCTCTGCTTTTCGCCGGGTTACCGATCGCTTCATCCTCCGCTTACGTCGGCATCTCGGTGGCCATTGCCCCTCCCACCATTCCCGTCTATTCGCAGCCTTATTGCCCCGGTCCCGGCTACATCTGGACGCCCGGCTATTGGGATTATTACGATGGCGGTTACGGCTACTATTGGGTGCCCGGCACCTGGGTGCTGCCGCCTCGTATCGGCTTCCTTTGGACGCCCGGCTACTGGGGTTACAGCAATGGCCTCTACGTTTTCAATAACGGCTACTGGGGCTCGCGTGTCGGCTACTACGGCGGCATCAACTACGGCTACGGCTACGGTGGCCGCGGCTACTATGGTGGCCGCTGGTCGGGGAATACGTTCCTCTACAACACCGCCGTTACCCGGGTGAATCGCAACATCACCACCACCTACGTCAATCGCGAAGTGGTCAATCCCGTGACCGCCAGCCGCGCCAGCTTCAATGGCCCGGGTGGTGTGCAGTTCAAGCCGAGCAGCCAGGATAAAGCCGTCGCCAAAGCTGAGCGCATCGCGGCCACTTCGGCCCAGCAGTCCCGCGTCCGCGCGGCCAAAAATGATCCCGCCTTGCGAGCCAAAAACAACAAAGGCAAACCAAATGCCGCCGCAGTGCAGGCGCTCCAAAACGACAACAGCCAGGCTGGCAAACCCGACCGCAACGCACGTCAGGAAGCGAAGACCGAAAGACAGGCCGCCAATGCCGAGCGCAACGGCAGCAATAACCAGGGCCGCAACGCTGAACGCGGCGGTAACGTGAAGCAGGACCGCAACGCCCAGCGCAATGGAAACGCCCGGCAGGAACGCAGCGCCAATGTCCGCCCGGACCGCCCCGCGCGTCAGCAGGCCGAAAAAGCCAATCGCGCCGAGAAACAGGCACGCCCCGAGAAGAACAGCCAGACTGGCAAACCCGACCGCAACGCACGTCAGGAAGCGAAGACCGAAAGACAGGCCGCCAAAGCCGAGCGCAACGGCAGCAATAACCAGGGCCGCAACGCTGAACGCGGCGGTAACGTGAAGCAGGATCGCAACGCCCAGCGCAATGGAAACGCCCGACAGGAACGCAGCGCCAATGTCCGCCCGGACCGCCCCGCGCGTCAGCAGGCCGAAAAAGTCAATCGCGCCGAGAAACAGGCACGCCCGGAGAAGGCAAGCCGCCGGGCTGCGCAGACCGCGGAACGGTCCGCTCCCAAGGCGAACCGGAGAGCCGAGTCGCCCGAAGTGCGCCAGGCCGCTCAGGCGCGCCCGAACCGGGAAGCACGCAAGGCGCCGCCCCGTGAGGTCCAGCGTCCGCAGAGAGCGCAGGCTCAGCAGCGCCGTCCGCAGGCTCGGCCCGCCACGGCCCAAAGAGGCGGCGCTCCCGCCCAGCAGCAGCCGCAGCAGCAACAGCAGGACGGCAAAAAGAAAAAGCGGAAGAAGCCCGACGGCCAATAAGCGCTTTCGAGCGCATCGGTTCGCCGTTCGCGGTTAATCGATCGTAGAGAAACTCACCGACGTGGGATGCAGAAGAGGCGAAAGGCCGCTGCATCCCACGTTTCTTTTTTCCGGGCCGCGGACAGCGTTCCCAGCTACAGCAATGCCGCGCTACGGGAGTCGTTTTGCCTTTACATCTCCTGGCTCCGTCCCTTTCCTTGCCGGCCAAATGACGCAACGCATGAAAAAAAGGGACAATGGGCGCCAGAGTTTTTCTCGATAGGCGCGGGGTATGGGCTTTTGCCCTCGGGTGTGTGGCGGTGAGCGTGGGCGTGCTCTTGCATCTGCCGATGTTCTGGATGGGCCGAGACAATGGTTTCATGCTGGCCGGCATGCCGATGGATCGCGGGATGATCTTCGGGATGTATCTGATTGTGGCCGGGATCGCGGTGGCGGGCTACGGACTCCTGCCCAGTCACGCCGCGCAAACCGCGCACGCCGCCTCCCGCATCACGGTGACGGCGCCGGAGGATGCGAAGCTCGAACCGGCGCATTGGACGCTGATGGTCGCGCTGGTCGTGGCGCTGGTGGTCGATATCATGAAACCGGCCGCGCTTGGTTTCGTGATCCCGGGGATGATCAAGGAATACGGGATCTCACGGCAACAGGTGGCGCTGGTGCCTTTCTTCGCGCTCAGCGGGACGGTGAGCGGCTCGGTTTTATGGGGAATCCTGGCGGATCTCTATGGCCGCAAAGCATCGATCCTGCTCGCGGCGGTCGTCTTTATCGGGACCTCCATCTGCGGCGCGATGCCGTCGTTGAATTGGAACATCGGGATGTGTTTCCTGATGGGGCTGGGCGCGGGTGGAATGTTGCCAGTCACGTATGCGCTGCTCGCGGAGACGATGCCTTCGAAACACCGCGGCTGGGCCCTTGTCATGGTCGGCGGGCTCGGAGCGGTCGGCGGTTATTTTGCGGCCAGCGGGCTGTCGGCCCTGCTGGTGCCGACTTATAGCTGGCGGATTCTTTGGTTGATCAATCTGCCGACCGGGCTGCTTCTCCTCGCGATGGGAAGATTTATCCCGGAGTCAGCCAAGTTCCTGCTCGCGCGCGGGCGTGACGCCGAGGCGCACCAGGTGATGGCGCGCTTCGGGACGGTGAGCCGTGAGGTGCCCCAGATCGCGCCGGGAGTGAGCCAGGCGGGCGGTCCGGCACGCGCGGACGCGATCGATGATCCGCTCCCGACGGCAGCGATTTGGACTCCGCAACTCATCGGCAAAACCGCCGCGCTCACGATCGCGGCCCTGGCTTGGGGACTGATTAACTTTGGACTCCTCCTCTGGATGCCGAATGACCTTGTGGCCAAAGGTTACTCGATGGGGCTCTCGAGCAAGCTCCTCGCGGAATCGGCCCTGATTGCTTTGCCGACGGTTTTTTTATGCACTTACATCTACAGTCGCTGGAGTACGAAATGGGCGTTGGCGGGAACCATCGTCGTCACATTTATGGGTCTGATCTGGGTGCTGCTCCTGGAGACTGGGATCGGCGGCAACCCCGTCTGGCCGATCGCGCTCCTCATCGTGGGCAGCAACGGCCTCATCGCCATCGTCCTGCCCTATGCCTCGGAGAGTTACCCGATCAAGATTCGGGGGCGCGCCACGGGTTGGGTGGCGGCCTGCACCAAGGGCGGCGGAGTGCTCGCGCAGACTTTGGGAATCCTGGCCCTGGTCCCGACCCTTGGGATGACCGCGGTCATGATCATGGTGCCCATCCTGATCGCGCTCGCTCTTTTCATCCGCTTCGGCAGCGAGACGCGCGGCCTCGATCTCCGGCAGCTCGAGCGGGGACCGGTCCGGCGGGGTTAAACCCGGTCAGCGTGCGAGCGGGCGAGTCAGGCAGGTGGGGCCGCCGCCGCCTTTCAGGCTAATCTCGCTGCCTTCGTAATCGATCACTTCAGCGCCGGCGGCTTCGAGTCGGTCGCGGGTGACCGGGTTCCCCGCGACCCTCAGGCAACGGCGCGGAGCGACGGCGAGGACGTTGGCGCCCATGGTTTCAAATTCGGCCTCGGGCACTTCGACCAAGGTCTTGCCGCGCTCGAGCAGGAACTCACGGAACGGCACCGGCATGAGCGGCGAATACACCACCGCCAGGTCGCGATCGACCGGACTAACGATCGACATCAAATGAAAAACATCGCCCGGCCCGCGCCAGTGGGGCAGGGGAACGACGAGAAATTCGTCCACGCTTTCGGCGAGCAGAGTGCGGAGCTGCGCGATGCCGGAGTCGTTTGTGCGATAACCGCGCGCGACCGCGATCGTGCGTTCATCCAACCAGGCGACATCGCCGCCTTCCAGCCGGCCCGGCGCCTCGATCCGGCCGAGAATCTCAGAACCGAGCGCGCGGAAAGCCGCCTCTTGCGCGGTCGGTTCGCCTTCGCGTTGCGGCTTGCCCATCCGACAGAGAATCAAGCCACGGTCGCAGACGATCGCGGCGTCGCGGACGTAGATGGAATCCATCCCCACGCCCTCCGCTTGCGGGAGCTCGGTGATTTCGCAACCGGCGCCGCGAAGATGGGCGAGGAAGTCTTCGTATTGCTCGAGCGCGCGTTGGTAGTCGGGCGCCGCGGTGTAGTTGAGATTTTCCCATTGTGCCGCGATGACCGCCGGGCTTTGAAATGCCTCCCGGGCGTGCTTGACCGCGAGGCCTCTGATGGGTCCGAATTCCGACTGGCTGCTCATGTGCGTTAACCAAGAGCTTCAACGCGGTCGCGCAAAGTCCGCTGCAACACCGCGCGCTTCTGCCCGAGCAGACCTTCGATCGCGGCGCGGACGGCCTCGAGAGATCATCCGCTTCGCGCAAACGGGGAAGCGAGACGTAATCGGCGCCGGCTTCGAGGAGCGCATCGACCTGCGCGAGTTCCTCGGCCGTCGCGATGATGCAGGCCTTCGGGTTCAGGCCGCGCAACAGCCTAACGAATCGCTCGTTGGTCGTTCCCTTGAGAACGGAATCGGGAACCGTGCAAATCAGCACCCTGGCATGTTCGATCCCGGCGCGAAGGTCGCGATTGGAAATACGGGACACGTTCGTTACTCTGCCCCCCTTGAAATTTTCGCAAGCGATCGCCAAGGCGGGACAGCCGCTGACTTATCGGCGGGCCTGGCGCCGGATCCGCCGCGCGCTTTATCCGGTGCCGCTGGCGCCGTTGCTGGCCCAGATCGACCAGGAGCGGTTGGCCGCTTTGCGCACGGAATATGGGTCGCTCCCGCCCACGGCGCCTGCGCTCTGGCGGCATTACGCGAAGTACCTCGAGATCGAAAAACGGCTCCCGAGCAACATCGAGCGCGCCCAGGATTTGAATCTGCAACGGGTGCCGCCGCTGGAAATCCTGGATATCGGGTGTGGCGGCGGTTTTTTTCTGTTCGTGGCACAGGCGCTCGGGCATCGGGGGCTCGGGTTCGATGTGGCCGGCATCCCGGTCTTCGATGGTCTGGTCGAGCTGCTCGGGGTAGAGCGTCGTGATTACCGGATCGCGGCTTTCGAGCCGCTGCCGGATTTTGGCCGGAAGTTTGATTTAATCACGGCGTTCGCGACGGCCTTCCACGGCGGGCGGGAGGATGCGTGGCGCTGGGGCCCGAAGGAATGGGATTTTTTCGTCGCGGATCTGAAGCGCCATCTTCGGCCCGGTGGCCGGATTTTTTTCGATCTGAACGCGGCCTACGACGGGAAATATTTTACGCCGGAGATTCGCGAAGTTTTCCTCCGGCACGACGGGAAGCTGGAACGAGGAAACGTGCTGTTCGAACGCGGCCCGGCCTGAAGACCGGCGCCCAGATTTGTCTTTGAGCCTGGCCGAGGGCACGTTGCCGCGCACAGAAAAACGAGAACATGTTTCGGAGCAAAGGAAAGATCGACCGCCTGGATTTCATCATCGCCGGGACCCAGAAAGGCGGGACAAGTGCCCATCATTATCACCTGGATCAGCACCCGAACCTGACCATGGCGCACAGCGAGGAGGCGCACATGATCGCTCATCCGCGCCGCCATTTTTTCGACGACGAAGAGCGTTACGCGGCGGGGAACGTGAGCTACGACATCCTGCATGAGGACGTGGAGCTGAAACGCCGCTCGCTCGTGACCGGCTCGTGCACGCCGATCTATACCTATTGGAAACCGGCGATGGAGCGGATCCGTGATTACCACCCGGGTATCAAGCTCATCGTCCTCTTCCGCAACCCGATCGAGCGCGCCTTTTCGCAGTGGAACATGAACCGCGACCGGGAACGGGAGAAGATGGGATTCCTCGAGGCGATCGAGGAAGAGCAAAAACAGAATCGCCACCCGGACGATCCCCAGCCGCGCCGCACTTCGTATCTAGAGCGGGGGCTTTACGCCGAGCAGATCGAGCGGGTCGATCGCTTTTTCCCGCGCGAGCAGGTGCGGTTCATCAAGTTCGAGGACCTGCGCCAAAACACCGAGGAGGTGGTCAATGGAACGTTCGCTTTCCTCGGGCTGCCGCCATTGGAGGCGATCAGGAACAGGGAGCAGAACAAGATCCCGTACCCACGGCGGATCACGCCGGAGGAGCGCCGGTTCCTTTTCGGCTTCTACGAGGCGGACATCGCCCGGGTCGAGCAGCTTCTGGGCTGGGATTGTTCCGACTGGAGACAGCTCTAAGCCGCGGCCGGGCCGAGCGGCTCCGGGCCAAGGTTCCGGCTTGCAATAACGTCCTCCTCGGGAATAGTGTGCGCGTTGCCGGGAAGTTCGGGCGCGTGTCTGCTTCCCGCGATCGTCCAGTTCTGGGTAATATGAAGCCGGCATCCTCGTCCATCCTGAACAGTTTGCCGGCACGGAGATCGCAACCGGACAGGCTTTTGCTCGTTTCCCGGCTCCACGAGGCGGAGTTTCCTCCGGCTGCGCAAACTGCTTTCGAGCTGCTTGACTGGACCTCTCGAGGTCCGCGCGCCTTGGACCGTGCATCGCATGATGCGCTCCGCCCGCAAAATAACTGGTTTAAAACCGAGGATTATTATGAAATCTCAATCCCCCGGGAGAAACTCACGGCGCCCGCGTCGTGGGGGTTCCCGACGGCGGTTCGATACGCGCGACGAACGCGCGGAGTCGAAGGCTCCCGCAAAAAAGAGCTTTTGGCAGAAAGTGACGGCCTTCTTCGGAGGCGCCGATAGTTCCGTAAAGCGACCGGCCCCGGCCGTGCGCAATGGTGCAGCCCCGGCCCGCAATGGTGCGGCCCGGCCTGAACGCGAACGCGTGACCCGCAAGCCGGAGTCGATCGAGGTGACGACGCCCCGGCTTTACGTGGGCAACTTGTCCTTCGAAGCGACGGAGAGCGACCTCTTTGAGCTCTTCAACGGCGTCGGCCTGGTGCAGAACGCGGAGGTCGTGACCTACAAGCATAACGAACGCTCGAAAGGTTTCGCCTTCGTCCAGATGCAGTCGGTCGAAGAAGCGAAGCGGGCGGTCGAGGAACTGCACGACAAAGAGTTCCTGGGTCGCAAGCTGGTCGTGAGCGGCGCGAAATCGGAAAGCCACTCGCGCGACTAATCGCGACGGAAATAATCAGGACCGGGGGACGAAGCGATCAGTCGCGCGTCCCCCGGTTTTTTTATTTTTGGATGCTGAATCGGGAAAGCAGGAAAGGGATGAATCTGGAGGCTGGGAATCCAGAAAGGGAAACTCGGCGCTCTGCTTTTTCTGGTTCCCTGGCTTCCAGATTTTTTCCTCTGTTCCTGCTTTCCTGATTTAGCATTCCTCTCCTCGGTGCTACTTCCAAGTTGCACGGTTGCCCCCGCAAGCGGGAAGCTTGCGCTACCTTGAGACGCGTCTACTTCATCGCCGGCCCGACCGCGTGCGGGAAATCCGAGCTCGCGGCCGAGGTCGCAGAGCGCTGTGGCGCCGAGATCGTGAGCGCGGACGCGTTCCAGATTTATCGCGAGTTGCCCATCCTCACCGCGCAACCGGACGAGGCGATTTTGCGCAAGGCGCCCCATCATCTGCTCGGTTGCCTGCCGGTTGGCGACGAGATGAGCGCGGAAAAATTTCGCGCGCTCGCGCTTTCCGCGATCGCGGAAATTAATCGACGCGATAAGCTCGCGCTCGTTGTCGGCGGGGGTGGGCTTTATCTGAAGGCGCTGACTCACGGGCTCGCGCCGCTTCCGGCGGTCGATGCGAAACTGCGCGAAGAATTGAATGCCCTGCCGCTCGAGGAACTGAACGCGCGTCTGCTCGCCGTCGATCCGTTAGGCGCGGCGACGATCGATCGCAAAAACAAGCGTCGCGTGGCCAGGGCCCTGGAGATTTTTTCCCTGACGAACGCGCCTGCCTCCGCCCAGCGCGAGGAGTGGGCCCGGGAGCCGGCGGAAGCGCACGGCGTCTTTGTTTTCCGAGAACGGTCGGAACTTTACGCACGGATCGATCGCCGGGTGGAAGAGATGGTCCGCGAAGGGGTGACGGATGAAGTGGTCGCGCTTCCCGCCTTGAGCCTAACGGCGGCGAAGACGCTCGGGCTCGCGCAGATTCGCGCTCATCTCGATGGAAAATGCAGCGCGGCGGAATGTGTGGCGGCGATTCAGCAAGCGACTCGCCGCTATGCCAAAAGGCAGTTGACCTGGTTTCGGCGGCAACCTAATTTTGAGCCACTGAATTTGTCTGAATTAAAGGATCACGCCGCCGCTGTTGATTGGATCCTGCAAAAGGTTCGCTCTTTTGCCTCTCCCTGAATGATCGAGACTCAGCCCCACCGAAGACAGGAGCGCGCGCTCTTGATCGGACTCGAAAAGGAAGGGATCTCGAAATGGGATCTGCGCGATTCGCTCGACGAATTGCGCGAGCTGGCCAACTCCGCCGGGGCCGAGGTGGTCGACACCGTGACCCAGAAACTGCCGAAGCCGACCGCGCCTTTCTATATCGGCAAAGGCAAGGCTCATTTGATTCGCGAATCGTTCGCGGGACAGGGGGTGACCTCCGTCATCTTCGATAACGAGCTCTCGCCCGCCCAGGGACGGAACCTAGAGAATCTTTTCTCGAGAAAGGTGCTCGATCGCACCCAGCTCATCCTCGACATCTTCGCGCAACGCGCCCGGAGCCGCGAAGGCCGGCTCCAGATCGAGCTCGCGCAACTCCAATACCTGCTCCCGCGCCTAACGAGAATGTGGACGCACCTTTCCCGGCAAACCGGCGGGATCGGGACGCGCGGCCCGGGCGAGACCCAGCTCGAAGTCGACCGTCGCCGGGTCCAGGAACGGATCGGGCGCCTCGAGCGCGACCTCCAGGAAGTGCGCAAACATCGCGCCGTCCAGCGCCAGGGTCGGAAGCGCCACCAATGGCCCGTCGCCGCCGTCGTCGGCTACACCAACGCGGGCAAATC
>JBBSLW010000068.1:0-13763 GCA_038233495.1 Chthoniobacterales bacterium
CCCTGCGCGAAACCGAGGTAGCCGTAGAAGCTGTTGATCAGAATCTTGAAGGTGTTCTGCAGGGCGTGGAAATAGCGACGCTCGGGCGGTGCCTGCGCGTCGCGCATGTCGGATTTCGCCTGCAAGCGGAAGGTCCGCAGATCCGTCAGTAAATGGCGAAAGATCTGGAGCTGATCGTTCACCGGGAAGCAATCGAACTGGAGCATGATCGAGGGATAGAGGGAGGCGACGTCGCAATGCCAGACGTTGCGCGCCACGCCGGTGAAAAAAATGTCGGTGTAACCGCCCTCAAACCCGCGCGCCATCGGCATCTCGGGAATGCTGTGCCGCTGCCGGAGATACTCGCGCAGGAAGAGCGCGTTGATCCGGGTGGCATTGCCGCGCACGATCACGTCCTGGTAGTTGTAGGGAAAAATCTGCGCCTGGATGAAGTAACTCGGGCTGAGCAGATCGGCCACCGCGCGCGTCTCGCGCACCGCGCAAAGGGCCCGCTCGCGATAACGCTTGGGATCTTCTTCCCAGGCGCGCTGCAGTTCCTTGCCCGATAATTGCGAGACCGCGAGCGCATTCGTTAGGCCAAAGTGCTCGGCCACATCGCTTCGCTCGAAGCCGGTGAGAGAACGCATCCCGACATCGTAGTAATGCGCGAGCAGGAACGTATCGACGAAATGCCGGCCGTCGATCGTGAACTTGGGGTAATCGATCGTCTTCTCCGCGATCTGCAGCCGCGACGGACGCGAGCGGAGAAAGCCGCCGCTCCGTCCCCAGTCGAGCTTCGTCTTCGCCTTGCGCGCCCGCGCCACGAGAAAGGGCAGATCGAACTTGAAAAGATTGTGCCCCTCGATCACATCCGGGTCGCGCTCCTTGATCAGGTTCGTCAGGCGCTTGATCGCGGCGTGCTCGGATTCTTCGATCGCGCGCGGATCGACTTCGATCAGTTCCTCCCAACCGGCGTTGTCGGAAACCGCGATACTCGTGAGATGGTCGTCCGGCCCCGCTTCGAGATCTCCACCTCCAAACGACAGCACCTCGATCTGCATCCGCTTGAGCTCTTCAAAGGGAAGGCCCTTGAAGAGGGTGCGCCCGGTGTGCGTGAGATAATGCTGCACCGGATCGCTCAGGGCGAAAAAGTTGCGCCCCGCTTTTTTGAGCCCGTTGCGGAGCGCGATCAAATCCTTCCAGCTGTCGGTCGTGACGAGCCAGTTGTATTTCAGCTCGCCGGCCAACTTCTCCGCGTTCGTGAGGCCGAGATCGGCCACGTCGCCATCGGCCCAGACAAAAGGATGGAACTCTTCGATGTCGCAGGCCGTCGTTCCGTTTTTTTCGCGCCGGTAGACGCGGACCGTCCCCGTGTCGCCCAGATCAATCGCCACGATGCGCGGCGTTTGATCTGCCCCAAAGAGGAGCTGGTTGTCTTCAAAAGCCATCGCCGAACGATGGCACAACTTCGTTGTCATTCCGAGCCGCGCCGCCGGCCGGAGATTTTTCGAATTTCCTTCGCGCCCGCTTTAGCGCATCCCGCTGTCGGCGGTCCAGTCGACCGTGGCCATCTTGCCGGGCGCCACCTCGACTTCGAAGCGCCAATGCCCGATCGCCGGTCCGGGCCCTTCGCGCGAGACGACGTAGTGACCGGGCGGCAACGCAACTTTGAAGTAACCCTTTTCGTCGGTCGTAAACGAAGTTACTTTCTCGCCTCCCTGACGGACAACGAAGGCAGTCTTGGTGACCGGCGCCTTGCTTGGAGCACCCACCTCTTGTGGCCCGGGTCGAGCGGGTGAAACAGAGACCACGCCTTCGATCCCGGTGTCAGCAGCAGGCGCTGTTTCAGCCATGGCCATCACGACCAACATGCTACCCAGGATCCAGCTCAACCGATAAAGATATGGAGTGCTCACGGAATACTATCGCGCATTGTGCCCCGCCCGCCAACCGCCGCCCGCCTGAATCCGGGAAGGAACCGCTAGGCCGGATACAGGATCCGGTAATTCCAATACGCGATCACGAGTGAGAGAACGAGGAGGGTCGCGGACGGAAGCATTTTGAATGGCGGATTCTTCACCCGCAGATGGGTGCCCAGCGCGCCCAGCATGAGCACGGCGATGCCCACTCCGCCGAGGACGGCGCCACGGGGACGCCCGATCCCGACGAGGAGACAGATCGCGAAGCTCACTTTCAGGATCCCAACGATATCGCGCAGCCAATCCGGATACCCGTACTGTTTGAATTCGTCGATAATGTTGGGGTAGCGCACGCCCCAGACAAAGAAGATCGAGGCCGCCACGAACACCTGCAGAAACACTACGAGCGCATGCATGGGCGCAGGTTATCGAATCTGTTCTGGAATTGGCACTCAATAATCAAGGCCGCGTCGGGACGCGGGGCGGACGCTCGCAACCTTGAGGGATTCGTCTGCTAAACCGCCAGCCATCTCAACCCGAGCGAGGCGAGGCCGAGGAAAAAGAAGAAGCCCGCCACGTCGGTCACCGTCGTAAGAAAAATACTCGAGGCCAGCGCAGGATCGAGCCGGACAGTTTTTAGTCCCAGCGGTATCATCACGCCGGCGGCCGCGGCCGCCAACTGGTTGAGCAACATGGCTGAGCCCGCCACTACTCCGAGCAGGATGCTGCCTTTCCAAAACCACCCAATCAGGCCGACGGCGAGGCCGATAGCCAGACCGTTGAGCAACCCCAGAGTCATCTCTTTGACAAGCGCGCGGCGACCGTCGCCGCGGGTGATTTCGCCCAGAGCCAGGTCGCGGATGATGACGGTCAAGGTTTGCATCCCGGCATTCCCGCCCTGGCCGGCAACGATGGGCAGGAAAACCGCGAGCGCGGTCCAGCGAGCGATCGTATTTTCAAACAAGCCGACGACGGACGCCGCCACAAACGCCGTCGCGAGATTGATATAGAGCCAGGGCAGCCGGCCGCGAATGGACTGCTGCCACGGGGTCGAGGTATGTTCTTCACCGGACAAACCGACCATCAACTGCATGTCCTCGGTCGCTTCCTTGGCCGCGACCTCCAGGGCGTCACTGGCCTTGACCGCGCCCACCAGAACGCCCTCGGCATCCAGCACGGGGAGGCCCAGATAATGGTAACGCTCAAATTGCTGGACCAGATTTTCCTGGTCGGTATCAACCCGGACAAACTTCACATCGCGGTTCACGATCTCGCGCATTCGCCGTTCCGCGCGCCGAAAAACGAGGTCGCGCAGACTAACGACGCCGACCAGATGCTGATCCGCATCGGTGACATAGAGGTAGGCGATGTCCTCCGTGCGCTCCTCCTGCGCCCGCGTGCGCAACAACTCGCGCACCTCTTCCACTGTCATCTCGTCGCGCAGGGCGATGAAGCGATTGGTCATGACACCGCCGGCCGTGTCTTCCGGATAGCGCAGCAGTTTGCGCACGCCCCCGGCGAATTCGACCGGCAGTTTCGAAAGAGTGTCCCGCCTTGTGCCCGGTGAGAGCTGTTGGAGCAAATCGGCCGCAGAATCCGGCGCGATGTGTATCAGAATCTTCGACAATTGAGCGGCGTCGAAGATGCCGAGAAAACCTGGCAAGCGGTCTTCCTCCACTTCCGCGAGAGCGGCCGCCACTTTGTTGGCCGGCAATTCGCGGAGCAATGCCCCGGTCTCGTCCGCGTCGAGGCGCTGCAACTGGTCCGCCAGATCGGCCGGGTGCATTTGCAAATATTCTTCAAGAGAGACCGGCATGGTTTCATTCATGGCAGGAAGGCGTTTCAGGTTTTACTGACTGGCAATTACTTGGGCGCTATAGCGGATCAACGCGCATTATCCAGTCCAGGATAAAGACGGGCGACGCCCGTTCCCAAACAATCAATGCCGAACCATCCGCGGGTAGCAGCGAGTTCGTTAGGTCTGGAGCCTGCGTTCCGGCCCATAGGGCAGGATCTCGGGCAGATTTCCGCCCCGCAGCTCTTCCTGCACGCCGCGCCAGTAATCCGGGCGAAATAAATCGCCATGTCTTTCCATCAACACGGTGAGCGCGGGTTCCGGGAAGGAGAGGAAGCGCAAAAACTCTTCCGGAAAAATATCGTTAGGTCGGACCGAATACCACGGCTCAGCCGCCATTTCCTGTTCATAGCTCTGCGATTGGGGCAGCTCGCGGAAATTGCAATCGGTTAGGGGACAAAGCTCATCGTAGTCGTAGAAGACGACGCGGCCACGGCGGGTCAGCCCGAAATTTTTCGTCAGCAGGTCGCCGGCGAAAATATTCGAAGCCGCCAGATCCTTGATCGACTGCGCGTAATCGCAGGCGGCGTCGATAGCCGTCTCTTTATCGCACTCGCGAAAAAGCAGATTAAGCGGACGCACCCGACGCTCGACGTAAGCGTGCGCGATCACCACATCATCGCCGTCGACCCGCACCGTGTTCCCGGCGTCGCGCAACAAATCGTCCAGCAGCGACGGTTCAAAGCGATCGCGCGCAATACGCAGATGCTCGAACTCGTGCGCCTCCACCAACCGCCCCGCGCGATCGTGCTCGAAGACCATCCGGTAACGACCCATCACGTCGTCCCGATTGCTTTCCTTCGGGGCATCGAAGCGGTCGCGAATCAGTTTAAAAACGACGTCGTAACTTGGCAGCGTGAAAACAATCATGACCATCCCGCGCGTCCCCTCCGCCGTGACGAAGCGATCGCTCGAGGTCTGCAAGTGCCTGACGAAATCGCGATAAAATTCCGTCTTGGAATGCCGGTTGTAACCGATCGCGTTGTAGAGATCCGCGACGCGCTTGCCCGGCATCAACTCCCGCAGCCATTGCACCAATCCGTAGGTCGCAGGCGCGTCGACCCGGAAGTAGGCGCGGGTATAGGAAAAGAGGATCGCCAGGTCGCCTTCGCCGATCAGGACCGCGTCGAGTGTCATTCCGCTCTCGTCAGGGTGGCGCAGGCATAAGGCGATCGGGGTCGCTTCTTCATTCGCAACCATCCGTCCGACCAGATAGGCGCCTCGGCCGCGGTAAAAAACGTGGCGCAGGATCTCGAGATGATCGAGATCGCGCGCTCCGATTTCACTCATGATACGATCCGCTGCGGCACTCGCGGCCTGATTGAGATCGCTCCAGCAATCCTCGGCAAAGCCAGCGCCTTGCTCGTCCGTCAGCGCCTTCCGAATCAGCTCCGGCAAAGGCGCACCCGAATAAACGTGGGTGAGTTCGACGTCAGGCGCGTTGGGCGGCGCGTCGAAATCGGTGTCGACAAACTCAATCGCCTGGTCGACTCCCTCGGTCGCAAAAACACGGCGGGTGAGCGAATTGAAAAAACTCTCGCCCACTTCCCAACGAATCGAAGGCGCGATGAGAGAGGAATAGACTGCCTTGGTCGCGCGCCAGACCGCGCGCTCGTTCAGGCGCGCGCCCATCAACTCCTTCACCCGGTTCGTTAGGCCGTCGAGCACGCGCGAATAGAGCCGGAGCCGTTCGGCCGCATCCTCGTAGCTGCCATTCCAGTCGCGCGCCAGGAACCGCTCGCGGGCGCGACGCGTGATCTCATCGAAGCGCGCTTCGTAGTCGCCCAGCGCCTTGCGCGTCTCTTCCGCGCAAAGGGCGGCCAACCGGCTATCGGTCAGCAGCGCGGGCGGATGCGACATGATTAGTGAAATTGCTCTGTCTCGGTCGAGCCTTCGAGCGCGGCAGTCGAAGTGGCGCCGCCCGCGATCACTTTCGCGACTTCGTCGAAATATCCCGTGCCGACTTCGTGCTGGTGCTTGGTCGCGGTGTAACCCTCGGGCTCGGCCGCAAACTCCGCTTCCTGCAACTCCGAATAGGCCGCCATGCCGCGATCCCGGTAGCCACGCGCGAGATGGAACATGCTGTAGTTGAGGGCGTGAAACCCGGCCAGGGTAACGAACTGAAACTTGAAGCCCATCGCGCCGAGCTCGCGCTGGAATTTCGTGATCGTGGTCTGGTCGAGCTTGGCCTTCCAGTTAAAGGAGGGCGAACAATTGTAGGCCAGCAGCTTGCCCGGAAATTTGGCGTGCATTTGCTCGGCGAACTTTTTCGCCTCGCCCAGGTCGGGCGTGGCGGTTTCGAACCAGAGCATGTCGACATAAGGCGCGTAGCTGAGGGCCCGCGCAATCGCCTGGTCGATCCCCGGTTTGACGCGGAAGAATCCTTCCGCGGTTCGTTCGCCGGTCAGGAATTCCTGATCGCGCTCATCGACGTCGCTCGTCATCAAGGCGGCGGCGTTGGCGTCGGTCCGCGCGATGAGCACGGTCGGGACATTGGCGACATCGGCGGCCAGCCGGCCCGCGGTCAGGTGCGCGATCGCGGTCCGCGTCGGGACGAGGACTTTGCCACCCATGTGCCCGCATTTTTTCTCGCTCGCGAGCTGATCCTCGAGGTGAACCCCGGCGGCGCCGGCTTCGATCATCGCCTTGATCAGCTCGAAGACATTGAGCGGACCGCCAAACCCGGCTTCCGCATCCGCGACGATGGGGAGAAACCAATCGATGCTGGTGTCGCCTTCACTATGCGAAATCTGATCGGCGCGTTGCAGCGCCTGGTTGATCCGCTTCACCACCGCGGGGACGCTGTTCGCCGGATAAAGACTCTGATCCGGATACATCTGGCCGGCGAGATTTGCGTCCGCCGCCACCTGCCAGCCGCTGAGGTAAATCGCTTTCAAACCGGCCCGCGCCTGTTGCACGGCCTGGTTGCCGGTCAGCGCACCAAGTGATGGCACGAAATTCTCCGTGTGCAGTAATTCCCAAAGTTTCTCCGCGCCGCGCCGGGCCAGGGTGTGCTCGGGAACGACGCTGCCTTGCAGACGCTGGACGTCGCCTAATGAATAGGTGCGGGTGACACCTTTCCAGCGCGGGTTGTCGATCCAGTCTTCGGTTTGCTTATTCATAACGATTGCCATCGGTGAACGGCTGGGTAGCGCACGCGTCTCGCGTGCTGGTCGGGGTGTTCCACCGCGACGAATTTTTCTCGAAGCCCAGCGGTTACAAACGCGTACGCGTTTCGGAAACTTCGTTGCGGCGAGCCGCCGCAACCAGCACGCGAGACGCGTGCGCTACCCAGGCAATCAGTTGAGTTTGTCATAGCCAGGGAGAGTCAGGAACTCGACGAAATCGTCGTCGGTCGTGATTTCGTCGAAGAGGTCTCGCGCGGTCTCGAACTTGTCGCCCTCGAAGCGTTTGACCTTCGCCAGCTCTTCCGTCAGCACGCTGCGGAAAAGTTCTTTCGTCACCTTCCGGCCATCGTCGAGTTTGCCTTCGGGATGGCGTATCCATTGCCAGACCTGCGCGCGAGAAATTTCCGCGGTGGCGGCGTCTTCCATCAGGTTGAACAATGGCACCGCACCGCTGCCGCGCAGCCAGGCTTCCAGATATTGCACGCCGACGCTGATGTTCTGGCGCAACCCCGCTTCGGTGATCGGACCGCTTGGGCTGAAATCCAACAAGTCGCTCGCGGCCACGTTCACATCGTCGCGTTTGCGGTCGATCTGGTTCGGCTCCGGCATTTTTGCGTTAAAGGCATCGAGCGCGAGCTGCACCATCCCGGGATGCGCGACCCAGGTGCCGTCGTGGCCGTCGCTCGCTTCGCGCTCCTTGTCGGCCCGCACTTTGGCGAACGCTTCTTCATTCGCCGCCGGGTTGTCTTTCACCGGAATCTGCGCCGCCATTCCGCCCATGGCGAAGATCTTTCGCCGGTGACACGTCTGGATGCAGAGGAGCGAATAGGAGCGCATGAAGTGCGTCGTCATCGTGATGAGCGCGCGATCGGCGAGCAGGAAATCCGGTTTGTTCCGGAAACGCTTGATGCAGGAAAAAATGTAATCCCAGCGCCCGCAATTCAGCCCGGCGGAATGCTCGCGCAGCTCGTAAAGAATCTCGTCCATCTCGAACGCGGCCGGGATCGTCTCGATCAGCACGGTGGCGCGAATCGTCCCCTGCGGGAGGCCGAGTTCCTCCTGCGAGAGCTTGAAGGCATCGTTCCAGATCCGCGCCTCGAGATGGCTCTCCATTTTCGGGAGATAAAAATAGGGGCCACTCCCGCGTGAGATCAGCTCTTTGGCGTTGTGGAAAAAGAAAAGCCCGAAGTCGAAGAGCCCGCCCGCGACCGGATCGCCGTCCACCAGAACGTGTTTTTCGACAAGATGCCAGCCGCGCGGGCGCGGCGTGAGCACAGCCACCTTTTCGGTCAGCTGATATTCTTTCCCGTTCGGATTGGTGAAGGTGATCGTGCGGCGGATCGCGTCGCGCAGATTGACCTGGCCCTCGATCATGTTCGTCCAGGTCGGCGCGTTTGCGTCCTCGAAGTCTGCCATAAAAATCTTCGCGCCGGAGTTGAGCGCGTTGATCACCATCTTGCGTTCGGTCGGCCCCGTGATCTCGACCCGCCGATCGCGGATGTCCTGCGGGATCGCCGCGCAGGTCCAATCACCGTCGCGGATGTCCCTGGTATCCGGGAGAAAATCGAGCGTGCCGCCGGCGTCGAGCGCGGCCTGCCGTTCCTCGCGGCGCTCCAGGCAATCCAACCGTCGGCCGTTAAAGGTACGCTGCAGTTTCGCGACGAACGCGAGCGCGTCCGGGGTCAGGATTTCCGCAAACGCGGGCGAGACTGGGCCGGTAATCTCTACTCCCGGCGGGGTCGGAGAACGATCAGTGTGGGCCATGACAGGATGCTGCGGGGAGCTTACACGATCATGTTTTGGGGTGAGCCGCCAGTGCCGCCCGATAAATTCGGTGCAGCGGTTGCCCCGTGCGTTCGCTCGCGGCCCGGCAGCTTTCGTATTCCGGCGCGACCTGCACAACCTCGCCTTGGAGCAGGCCGAGCTTGAGCGTGATTTCGCCATATGGCGTCTCCACTTTTTCAAGACGACGCTCCAGTTTGTAGCGGCTCTTCTCGCTCCGGCGCACTCCGAACGCGCTCGTCTCGGTGAGAAGCGCGTGCACGATTTTTGATTCCAGCGCCGGCTCGCAGAGGACGGAAAGTTGCACGCCGGGGCGATTCTTTTTCATCTGCACCGGCGCGAGGGTAACGTCGAGCGCACCGAGCGCGAGCAGGCGTTCGAGGGCGGCGCCGGCCAGTTCCGGCGAGAGATCGTCGAGGTTGGTTTCGATCTCGATAATCGTATCGGTTTTAAATTCGTTAGGCGCAGACTCCGTCGCGCGACCGAGCACCGCGCGCAGAACGTTCGGCCGCACTTCCAGGTCGCGCGTGCCGATGCCATAACCGACGCGCTCGATCTCCATCCGCGGCATCGCGCCAAACGACTCGGCGAACTCGCGCGCAATCGCCGCCCCGGTGGGGGTGATCGATTCCCACGGCTCATCCACCTGCTCGATCTCCACCCCGCGCAAAATCTCGAGCGTGGCCGGCGCCGGCAGCGGAAAACGGCCATGCGCGCAATCGATCCAGCCGCGCCCTTCACGAAGCGGCGAAACAATGACGCGCGGCTGGCCAAGCGCTTCCAACGCGACGCAGGTTCCGATGATGTCGGCGATGGAATCGACCGCGCCGAGTTCATGAAAACCGACCGACTCCACCGGCACGCCATGGATCTTTGCCTCCGCGATCGCGATCCGCTCGAAGATGGCGAGCGCTTTCTGCCGGACAAATTCGGAAAGCGCGCTCGATCCCATCAGCTCGCGAATCTGCGCATAGTTTCGGCCATGTTTATGCCCCTCGTGTCCATGTCCGTGCCCATGTCCATGCTCGTCCTCGATCGCACTAAACTTCAACCCGCTAATCCCCCGCCGGTTCTCCCGTTCAAACCGCACCTGCATTTCGCCTAACGACAACTTCTCCAGTTCCGCTTCCAGCCGCGCCGGCTCCACCCCGAGGTCGCAAAGCGCGCCCACCGTCATGTCGCCGCTGATCCCGGAGAGGCAGTCGAGATAGAGCAGTCGAGGCATGGGCGAAAAGCGGCCACAGATTAACACAGAAAAACAGGGATGGAGAAGCGGGCCGGCGGCTTCGCGTTGCCGGGCGGCAATTTCGTCCTAAGATGCGGGATGAAATTTCCGACGACCGCTCTCTGCCTGCTCGCTTTCGCCGCCGCGCCCTCGACCCGCGCGGCCGATCAATCGCCGAAACAAATCGCCGATGCGGAGCTGCCGTCGTTGCTCACGATTTACAAGGATCTCCACGAGCATCCGGAACTTTCCACCCATGAGGAGCGTTCCGCCGCGATCGTGGCCAAGGAGCTGAAGGCCGCCGGTTATGAAGTGACCGAGAAAGTGGGCAAATACGAGAAGCCGGGTCTGACCTGTTACGGCGTCGTCGGCATGATGAAAAACGGCGAAGGCCCGACCGTGCTCATCCGGACCGATCTCGATGCGTTGCCCGTGCATGAGGAAACCGGCGCACCTTACGCGAGCAAAGTCACAACCAAGAACGACGCCGGCCAGGAGGTCTCCGTGATGCACGCCTGCGGGCACGACATTCACATGTCCACTTTCATCGGGGTGGCGCGCGCGCTCGCGAAGATGAAGGATCAGTGGAAAGGCACGGTCCTGATGATCGGCCAGCCGGCCGAGGAAACGGTCGGCGGCGCGCGGGCGCTCTTGAAGGATGGCCTCTACACGCGCTGGCCAAAACCGGATTTCGCGGTCGCGCTGCATGACGACGCGGAGACGGAAGCCGGCAAAGTCAGCTTCACCGAAGGCTACTGCTACGCCGCGGTCGACTCGGTCGATGTCTCGGTCAAAGGCGTCGGCGGGCACGGCGCTTACCCGCACAAAACGAAGGACCCGATCGTGCTTTCCGCGCAGATCATCAACGCCTGGCAGACGATCGACTCGCGCCAGATCAATCCGCTCGATCCCATCGTGGTCACGGTGGGGAGCATCCACGGCGGCAACAAACACAATATTATCTCGGACGAAGTGAAGATGCAGCTCACGGTCCGCACTTATGAAAAAGACGTGCGCGACAAGGTTCTGGCCTCGATTGCACAAATCGCGAAAGGCTGCGCGATCGCGGCCGGTTTCCCTGACGACAAGATGCCCGACGTGCACGTGCGCGAAGACGAGTTCACTCCGTCGACCTACAACAATCCGGAGCTGGCGCAGCGCGCGAGCGCGGTGATGAAAACAGCGCTCGGCGACGACAACGTGCTCACCAAACCGCCCACGATGGGTGGCGAAGACTTTTCCGAGTTCAGCCTGCCGGATCACTCGATCCCGGCCTTCATGTTCAACGTCGGCGCGGTCGCTCCGGAGAAAGTGGCCGAAGCGAAAAAGACCGGCGCCAACCTGCCCTCGTTGCACTCGAGCAAGTTCCTCCCCGTCCCCGAGCCGACGATCCGCACCGGGATGGTCGCGATGACAAGCGTGGTGCTCGATCTGCTGAAAAAGTAGTCGAGCTGCCTAACGAGGTCGCTGCAAAGAAATTTCCGGGGAGCACGGGCCGCTGGCCTGTCGTTGGAGGTGGCCCGCCTCCAACCTGCCGGCAGACGAAGAACGGAACTTATCCCGGGCTGCGTGCGGAGGGCGGTGGCCGAGCCGCGTCTACGATTGCCGCGCCTCCTCGAAGACGAATGCCGCTTCTGCGCGCGTGCGCTCGGCGAGCCACCGAGCGCGACAGGCCAGCGGCCCGTGCTCCCCGGAAATTTGCGCGGCACCCGCGCTCCTTGTGCGGACGCTTTTGCAAAAGTCCGCCCCGGCTGTCTACGACCGTGGGGGCGTTTTATCGAAGCGGCTGTGGCAGGAAATTCCGGGGAGCGCGGGCTGCCAGCCCGTCGCCGCCGGGAGTCTCCCGGCGGCACGTCTGGAATCCGCGGGTAGCGAGTCGTGTTGCAGCGCGAGAACGGCTCGCTCGAAGGGGCTCGGCGGGAGCGGTGAAACTTCCCTTCGCAGAAAGGCCGGCAATTCGATGCCTTTATCAAAAACACCTTCACGACGATTGTCCCACTAGAAAATTTATTGACACAGTTCGAAGGAAGTAAGACTCCTTTATAAAAGTATGAAATCCGAGCCCGTTTCAGTCTGGTTTACTACCAAGGGACAAGTGGTGATCCCTGCGCGGTTGCGGCGCGAGTTTCATATCGAAAATGGCACGCGCGCCGTCGTCCAATCGACGCCGGAGGGCATTCTGCTCAAACCGGTGACGAAACACGCTATCTCCCGCTTGCGTGGGATACTCAAGCGCAAGCCGGGCGGAAAGCCTTTCGCTGAAGAGTGGGCCGAGCACACCTCGGCAGAGAAGGCGTTGGAAGAAGCCAAGTATGAGGGCAACCCGCGTCGCTCTCGATAGCTTCGCGCTTCTCGCATTTCTCCGCGGCGAGGCGGGCGAGGAGAAAATTGCTGCCTTGCTCGAACGCGCCGGCCTCCGTGATGAGCCGCTGCACATGACCGAAGTGAACTACGCCGAGGTCAAGTACATCGTCATTCGGAAAGATGGCAAAGACCGCTGGGATGAAATCGCGGGTGAACTCCCTGCACTCCCGATCGAGTTTCATCCTGCCACTCGCTCGCTCGCGGATCTCGCCGCAGATTTCAAAGCAAGTTATAAGATCAGCTTGGCGGACGCATTCGCCGCCGCACTCGCAAAGGAGCGCAAAGCCGAGCTTCATACCGGCGACCTGGAGTTTAAGGCGCTCGAGAAGGAAATAAGGATTGCGTGGTTGAATTAGCTACCCTCCCGACAGACCCATGAACTGGCACTACCGCGTCAAAGCTCCGGCCGAAAAAGTTCGCGACCCAATTCAAGGCGAATTCTTCTCGACCGAGGCAATCAAGAATCCCGCCGATGCGCTGGTGCGCGAAGCCCTGCAGAATGCAATTGGTTTCGCCTTCTTAACCGCGGACTTCCTGGCGCCCTTCGTTGCGCTGCTCTTTGAAAGCCCGGCCGCTCCTTCACCCGCGTTACGGCCCTTGCCCATGAGCGCCCGCGCCGCCCGGTAATTGATCACGTACTCCTCCGCGGAGACGCGGGCCGACCACGTCGAGAGCCAGGTCCTCCAGCGATTTGAAGCGGACGCAACCTCCTGAAAAACTGAAACCCTGAAAGCTGAAACGCTGAATGGACTATGGAATTCTCGCCATAGCCCGCCGGATAAACGGACAGCGGCGGGACGTACCAGCCGATCATCCCGAACTGCATGCCCTCCTCATATCCGTCCGGCAGGTTCTGATTGATCGCCTTGCGCACGGCGCTGAGCGCGGCGCGACGATCCGCGGGGAGTGCGGCGAGGTATTCGGCCACGATGGAAGCCGTCATGTTGGCGACGATACCCACTGAATAGTGCGGCGGACAAGCCTCGGGCGGAGACTGGGGTCAGGTCTAGGCGGTGTTCACGAATTCTTCAAGATGAGGAAAGCGGCGACCAAGTGGAGCGCGGCCAGGAAAGTTCTGGCCAGCTTGTCGTAGCGAGTCGCAAGGCGGCGAAATTGTTTGAGTTTGTTGAAGAAGCGCTCGACCCGATTGCGGGTGCGATAGAGTTCCTGGTCAAAGGGTGGTTTGGCGCTGCGCGCGGGCAGCGGCGGGATGACCGCGGTGATCCCATCGTAAGCGAGCCGCTCGCGGATGCGATCGGCATCGTAGCCCCGATCCAGGATGGCCGCCTCCAGCACGTTGTCGGGCGCGAGGCTTTCATAGAGACTTTCAAATTGGCGGCCATCGTGCGCCTGGCCGGGCGTGAGGTGCAGGGCCACGGCGCAGTTTTCATCCAGGGTGGCGGCGTGGATCTTGGTGCTTAGTCCCCCGCGAGAGCGTCCCAGAGCCTGGTCGCTGGGGTCTTTTTTTTTGACGCGCCAGCCGCATGGTGATGCGCTCTCACCGTGGTCGA
>JBBSLW010000069.1:0-13737 GCA_038233495.1 Chthoniobacterales bacterium
AAAAAATTATCCGACCGCGGTCTCCAGCTCGTGGCTCGCCGCTTCAAGGTCCTGAGCGAGCCGGCCCGGCTCAAGCTCCTCACGGCCCTCGAGCACGGCGAACAGCACGTCACCGCCCTGATCGAGCTGACCGATCTCACCCAAGGCAACGTCTCGAAACATCTCGGCATCCTGATGGACGTCGGGATGGTCGACCGCCGCAAACAGGGCCTGAACGCCTTCTACTTTATCTCCGACCCGCAGATTCTCGAGCTCTGCGAGCTGATGTGCTCGAAGCTGGAGGCGGAATTCTCGAAAGATTCCGCCCACTTCCGCTAAGCGGCACACTCCTCCCTAACGAGCCCCCGCCCTGCGCGTTTAGTTCGTCAGCTTGTCGAAGATGAGGTTGATCTTCGAGTAATCGCGGCCGTGCTCGCCCTGGTCGTTCAGGCCCCAGTTGTAGGAAAGATAGGATGTCTCGAACTTGTCGTTGCCCTTCACGAGCTTCTGCGCGGACGGCGGGCCGTAGCGCTCGATCACCTTCGGCACCGGCAGCGAGCTTTCGAAATCCCCCTTGAACCACTTGAAGATGCTCGAAATTTCCGCCTCGTTTTTCTCCGGCATGAACTTGTTCAGACCCTCGCGCGCGAGCCAGGCCTTAAAGGCGGCATCATCCTGTTGCTCAAACGAATCGGCCTTGTAGGCGCTCCGTTGCAGCGGCGGACAACTCCGCGCCGCGCAGACGAGCGCGGCGTGCGCGCGATATTTCAACATCGGACGCAGCGTGCCGTTCTCGATGTCGTTCAGCGATATTTTCTCACCGCCGATCATCCAGCTCTTCTCCTCAAACGGCTTCCCGGTTTCATGAATGCTATCGACTGGATACGCGTTCAGGATCGTCTTGATCGCGATCGCGTTGTAGGCGTTGACGAGCGACGCGGCCTTTTCATTGCCCTCGGCCGGCTTCTCGGCCTTGGCGGCAAATTGTTTCAGGTAGGCATCGAGCGCGCTCATATCTTCCTGGCTGTTTTTCCAGGCGGTGTAATTCACCAAGCCCTTGTCATCGACATACTTCTTCAACAGCCCGTCCCAGGCGCTGTGATCGATCCCGCTCGGGGATTTTACTTCTTTGTCCTTCGATTCCGCCACCGCGGAAAAGGCGCCGAGGGTGGAGAGTGCGACCGCAGCCGCCAGGACCGCGCCAATTAATTTCGATGTTCTCATAAGCTGTGTTTGGGTTGTTAAAATAAAACGCGCCAGAGAGGGCGTTCGCGCGTCTGGGGAGGTAAGAGCGGCGCGGGGAGTTTTTATTTCATTGCGGCCGGGAATCACGGACACCTGCCGGAAGCCGCGAAACTTCCGATTAAACCCGGAGCGAGCTGCGAAACCCCCGGGCGCTATAGTAAGACTGCGCCCCGTTGTGACAGATGAAGACCCGCCCGTAACGGCGATCCCCAAAGAGCGCGCCACCAAGTTTCCGGATCTCAACGGGAGTCTTCACCCAGGTCGTCGTCTTCAGATCGAACTCTCCAAGCTTCTGCAGAGCGTGATATTCTTCTTCCGTCAAAAGCTCCACGCCCATCGCCGCGGCCATGTCGATCGCAGTATCTTTCGGCCGATGTTCCTTTCTGGATTCGAGGCCTTCGCGGTCGTAGCAAACCGCGACGCGACCCTTGGGACTTTCCGGTGAACAATCAAAGAAAGGTATTCACTCGTCTTCTTGTCGTGACCGACTACATCCGGTTCCCCGCCGGTTCTTTCCATCTCATGGAGTGACCACAGTTTCTCGACCTTGCCTTCCAGCCGGGCCCGCACCTTCACCCAGTCGAGTCCTTGATGGCGATCCATATTCTTTTCGAAACGGGCCCGCAATGCCTTGAGCAGTCCTTCGCGTTCTTTCCCTGTCAGTTCTTTCTTTGTTCCGGCTTTCATAGCGTCATTCTTTTCTTGCTCGTGGCGTAGGGACTCAACCCCGGTCAGGCGGAACTTCGCGCCCGAATCATCAGCCAAATTTTCCGCGCGAAGAAAAGCCCGACCACACTCAGGACAGCCGCCCCGTAGCCAGCCAAATAATAAGTCCCGAGCAATAACGCCACCCCGATGATGGCGAAATTTGCTCCCCGCATACATCCATAGGCCCAAGAGAACGATCACCGGAACGAAGAGATACCGAACCGCGCCGGCATACTCCTGCACCTCCGCCGCCGGACCATAAATATAACCAAAGATCGGAATCGTCACGATGATGTGAAGCCAGCGAAGAACCAAACGTTGGGTAGCGCTATTCATGGTTGGCTCGTGTCGCTCGATCTCGTTCCACCGCCGCTTTCTTGAGTGAGAAACCCGCCCGGGTGTCCAGCGGAAATAGCGGGCTTTCAGGACAGACCCTTGCCAATGGTGCCGCTCGTCGCGCCTTGCTCCTTTCGGCGTCCCTCTTCGATATAAACTCGGCTTCCTGATTCAATCCCAAGCTCGCACGCGATAGCCCCTAACCAACGGGGGTGCGCGCCTTCCGCGCGCGCTTAGTGAGTGAGAGAACCGCTGAATCCGAAGAGGGAGCCGCTCGCGGTCGAGATGTAGGAACCGACGACGGTTCCGGCATTGTTGATCCCGTTAATGTAAGTGCTCCCTCCGTCTGGATAGGTAAAGGGTTCATCGATTCGAGGATGAGAGTCAGCTCGACGATGCTTTATCGGGCTTTCCCGCAAGCAGGGCTGACACCGCATGCTCTCTGCGTGTAGGTTCGGCTGCGCCGAGTTTCAGTCCGTTCCTACAGATGATGCGTTTGCCGATTGTTCTCTTTTGCCTGACCGGGCTCGTTCTGCCGTTCGCTCCCGTCCGGGCGCAAGAGTCTCCGGCGCCAGCGGCTTCGGTGACGGCTTCGCCGACGGCGCGGCCGGAGCCGACGGCGATTCCGCTGGCGGATGTGGTGCCGCAAGCGGACGCGGCGGAGGCGAGTCTCCAAGGCGGGCAGCTGGTCGGGGGCGCGGCGGAGGAGTCGCCGGTGGCTCGGGATTTGCCGTCGGTGACGAAGGAAATCACGGCGCGGCTGGCGGAGACGACGGAGTTGCTCAAGCCGGGCGTGCTCCTGGAGACGTTGCGCGATCTCGAGACGCGCTGGGTGAAGCTGGGCGAGCAGCTCGCGCTCTGGTCGCGGGGCCTGACGGATCGCGCGAACGCGATCGATAAGCAGCTTGCCCTTCTGCCCGACCTGCGCGCGACCTGGACCCAGACGCGCGAAGCGGCGCAGACGTCCGATACGCCGCCGGAGATCGGGCAACGGATCGAGAGCGTGCTCGCGGCGATCACGCAAAGCGAAGCCGCGCTGCAAAAACGGCGCGCGGCGATACTGATAGAGCAAAGCCGGGTGGCCGAGCAAAGTAAACGGGTGGCGAATGCCCTCGGCGCGATTCAGTCGGCGCAGACGGCGGCGGTCAGCCGGCTTTTCGAGCGCGACAGCGCACCGCTCTGGAGTGCGGAGGTGCGAAGCAAGGCGGCGCGCGACCTGGTGCAGGGGAGCCCGGCTTCGTTCGGCGCGCAATTCCTCGAGCTGCGCACGTATGTGGCGCAGCACTGGACGCAGTTCATTCATCTCGCGCTCATTTTTGGCGGGCTGGCCGCGGCGCTGCTCTGGGTCAAGCGCCGCGCTTCCCGCTGGACGGATGAAGACCGGGCCCTAGAGCGGGCGAACCGCGTCCTGCAGCTGCCGATCGCGACCGCGGCGGTCCTGGCCTTTCTCGCTTCCTCGCTCTTGTTCGATGAACCGCCCCGGATCTTCTGGGCGCTCCTCGCCTCGCTCACGCTCGCGCCGATCGTGATCATTCTCCGGCAACTGATCGATCGGCGTCTCTTCCCGATCGTGAATGCGCTCGTGGTTTTTTATCTGATCGCGCAGCTGCGCAAGGTGGCGGCGTCGCTGCCGGGGCTTTCGCGTCTCATTCTGCTCGTGGAAATGGTGGGCGGCGCCCTCTTTCTCGTCTGGTTCATCCGCTCGACCCGCCTCGGCGGGAGCGGGCAGACTTCGCACAAGGCGATCCGGGCGGCGGCGCGGCTCGGCGTGTTCCTTTTCACGGCGGTTTTCCTGGCCGATCTGCTCGGATCTTTCCGGCTCGCGAATTATCTCGCAAACGCTTCGCTCCTCTCAGCCTATCTCGCGATCCTGCTTTATGCGGCCGCCGGGATCGTGGCCGGCCTCGCCTTTTTCGCGCTTCAGATGCGGCCGTTCTCCGGCCTGCGCGTCGTCCGGCTGCACGGTCCGCTCATCCAGCGGCGGCTCGACCGGATGGTTTTTTTCGCGGCCTTCATCGCCTGGGCGCTGCTCGCGCTCGACGCCTTTTCGTTGCGCCTGCCGCTGCTCGGCCGCCTGACCGCATTCGTCACCGCCGAGATCAGTTTCCGATCGCTCCACGTCTCGTTAGGCGCGGTTCTCGCCTTCCTTCTCACCGTCTGGCTGGCCTTGCAGCTTTCTCGCTTTACCCGGTTCCTTCTCGAAGAAGACATCTATAGCCGGTTCCACGTTTCCTCCGGCTCCTCCTACGCGGTCTCGACGCTGCTTCATTACGTTATTTTGCTCGTCGGTTTCTTCGTCGCGATCGCCGCGCTCGGGGTGGACATGACGAAGTTCACCGTCCTGGCCGGCGCTTTCGGGGTCGGGATCGGTTTCGGCCTGCAGAATATCGTGAACAATTTCGTCTCCGGTTTGATCCTCCTCTTCGAGCAACCGGTGAAAGTGGGCGATGTCGTGCAGGTAGAAACCGATGTCGGAGTGATCCGCCGGATCGGGATTCGGGCCAGCATCATCCGGCTTTTCGACAGCTCGGAGTTGATCGTGCCTAACGGGAAGTTGATTTCCGAGAAGGTGACCAATTTTACCCTCTCAAACCGGCAGCGCCGGATCGAAGTGCGGGTGGGCGTGGCCTACGGGACGAACCCGAAACGCGCGATTGAGCTGTTGACGAAGGTGGCGGCGGCGCATCCGCTCGCGGCCAAGTACCCCGTGCCGATGACGCTGATGACTGGGTTTGGCACCGACTCGCTCGATTTCGAGGTCCGGGTCTGGACCGATGAATACGATCAGTGGCTGCAGATCAAGAGCGACGTCTCGGTCGCGATCACCGAGGCTTTGGCGGAAGCGAAGATCGCGATCCCGTTCCCGCAGCGCGATCTGCATTTGCAGAGCATCGATCCCGCGGTGGCAGACTCTCTGCGGAGCCGCCCGGGAACGGCTTCGATGGAGCCGTAGAGGGGGCGAAAGCATCTTCTGCGGCAGGCGGAGTACAGGTCCCCTTTGACGATGAAGGGCGCCCCGCTAGTTCTTCGAGGAGCCAGAAAAGTGTCATCACGCGCGCCGCCAAAGCTTCCGTCGCCTGATGCGCCGTGCGAGATCGCATCCGGCTGGAAGCGCCGAAACCCATCGGCGCGCAGCACGGTCGCGCCGGCCAGGTGCAGCTCGCGCGCCTTGAGCACGACCGCTTCGTACAGCGGCTGGTGCTGCCAGCGATCGCTTTCGCCGAGGTAAATGCGGAGGAGCAGAGCGTCTTCGGGAACTTTCATTACGATTTTGCCTAACGAGGCATGAGCAGAAGCGCCGCGCTCCGGCCGAGCCAGACCGCGACGAGACAACAGACTAACGAAAGCACGGAATTGAGCCCGGCCCGGAGCCAATCGCCGTCGCGCGCCAGCTCGAGCGTCTGCAGGCTGAAGGAGGAAAAGGTGGTGTAGCCGCCGAGGATCCCGATCATGAAGAACTGGCGCACCCGCGGGCTGACGAGCAATGACCCTGTCGGATCGGTCATGGTCGCGAAAAAGCCGATGATGAATGAGCCGGTCACGTTCACGAAGAGTGTCCCAAGCGGAAAGGTCTCGCCCATCCGCTCCGCGACCAGTCCCGACGCCCAAAAACGCGCGCCTGTCCCGAGAGCGCCACCGAGCATGATCCAAAAGTAAGTGAGCATTGGATGTTCGACCGCTGCTTCTATATCTGAAGGAACGCGAAGAGTCACTCGCGCATCCGCATTGTAAAAGGGGTGGCGACAGACTCCGGGGAGCGCACACGCCTCACGTGCTCTTTGCGTCGCCCCGCCGCAACGTTCCTTTGAAGAGCATTCGGCGAGGCGCCGAATGCGGCACGCGAGGGCGCGTGCGCTCCCCGGATCTTTCGGCGCCTGGATCAGGTCAACGCTCCGCCGCAACTCGAGCCCGCGCCCGCGGTGCAGCCGAAGCAATGTTCGCCGGTTTGAATCTCGCGGTGCTCGACCTGCGCGGGATCGACGTCCCAAAGATGCAAATCGTGTTCTCCATCGCGCCAGTGCATCTTCATCATCTGATTGAAATCGCAATCGAAAACTTCGCCCTGCCAGCTCACGTTGATCGTGTTCCGGCACATCAGGCCGTTCACGGTGCCCGGGTTGAAGGCGTCGTTCAGGAGGAGCATGTAATCGGCGAGCTGGTTGTTGTTTTTTAACCAGGAAGCGAAACGCGAAACCGGGAGGTTGGTGATGGTGAAAAGCTGGTTGAAGACGATCCCGAAATGCTCTTTCAACTCGCGCTTGTAATCGGCTTCCAGCTCGGCCTGCGGGCCGGGAAGGAAGGCGCCGTTCGGGTTGTAGACGAGATGGAGCGGGAGCGCGGGATCGGTTCCGTAGCCTAACGAATTCAAAAGTTGCAGCCCCTTGATGCTGCCGTCGAAGACGCCGTTCCCGCGTTGTTCGTTCACGTTTTCCGGTGTGTAACAGGGCATCGAGGCGATGATCTCGATCTGGTGGCGCGCGAGGAAATCGGCGTAATCCTCAAACCCCGGCTCGAGCAGAATCGTCAGGTTGCAGCGATCGATGATGTGCCGCGGCGGGGTGAGCGATTTCAGGCGTTCGACGAAATACTTGAAATCCGGGATCATCTCCGGCGCGCCGCCGGTGAGATCGACCGTTGGGATGTCGGTTTTCGCGAGCCAATCGATCACGCGATCGATCGTCTCGCGGGTCATGATCTCTTTCCGCTTCGGCCCCGCGTTCACGTGGCAGTGAATGCAGGTGAGATTACAAAGTTTGCCGACGTTGATCTGCAAAATCTCCGTCTTCGCGTGCCGGAGCGGCAGCGAGTGTTCGGCGAGTTTGGCGGCGAAGCGATTCACGACGACGGAAGAGTATCCCCGGCCCCCAGATATTCCACGACTTCCTGGCATTGCGGGTTGGCCAGAAGCGCGTCGCAACAGGCGGTCTCGGCGATCGTGCCGCCGCCTTCCCGCACGCAAAGGCAGGCCAGCCAATCGGTCACGCGCCGCGCCTGGCCGATGTTGTGAGTCACGAGCACGATGGTGTGGCGTTCTTTTAATTTCAGGATCAGGTCCTCGATCGCCTGAGTCGATTTCGGGTCGAGCGCGCTGGTTGGTTCGTCCATCAGGATCACGTCCGGCTCGGTCGCGAGAGCGCGCGCGAGGCAGAGACGTTGCTGCTGGCCGACGGAAAGGGTGAGCGCGGAGTCGTCGAGCCGATCTTTCACTTCGTTCCAAAGCGCGGCCTCGATCAGCGCGATCTCGGCTGCTTCCGCGAGCGCGACGCGATGGAGCCGGCGCAGGTGGCGCAATCCGAAGAGGACGTTTTCGCGCACGCTTTTCGGGAACACGACCGGTTGTTGAAAAAGGCAACCGATCCGGGCACGCAAAGCGTCGGGATCGATCGCCGGATCGTTGATCGATTGTCCGCAATATTCGATTCGCCCGTCCACCTTCAGTTCGGGAGTGAGGTCGGAGAGACGATTCAGGCAGCGCAGGAAGGTGCTTTTCCCCGCGCCGGATGGCCCGATGATTCCAAAGACCTGGTTCGCCTCGATCGTGACGTTGACCTGGGTCAGGATCGTTTTGCCGCGCGAGCACACGCTCAGGTTCGAGACGCGGAAAACTTCCTGCGTCGCAACGGCGGCGTTCTCCTTGGGGCTGGTGCGGGAATTATCCATGAGCTTCGTCGTGCATTCGCAGCCGGAACGGCAGGGCCACGACACTCAGCGCGAAAACGAGCGCGAGCAAGACCAGCGCGGAGCCCCAAAGTTTCGCCCCAACCGCCGGATCGAACGAGTCCTGCGCGAGAATGAAAATGTGATACGGCAACGAGAGGACCGGACTTTCCCGAATGCCGTGCGGCAAAGTGGCGCCGGCAAAGATCGTCGCGGTGAACATGATCGGCGCCGTCTCGCCCGCCGCGCGCGCGAGCCCGAGCAACGACCCCGTGATCAGCCCGCCCCACGATTGCGGCAGGATGACTGACCAAATGACCTGCGACGGACGCAGCCCGAGCCCGGTGGCGGCTTCGACATACTTCGCCGGGAGCGCTTTGATGCGCTCGATCAGGGCGACGGTCACGGTCGGCAGAATCATAATGGCGAGGAGGATGCCGCCGATCAGCCAGGATTTTCCCCAGCCGAGATAGTTTACGAAAACAATGAAGCCGAAGATGCCGAAGACAATCGAGGGGATGCCGTTAAGGGTATAAAGGAAAAGCCCAAGACGCGCGCGAGCAGCCTGGTTGCGCAGGAAAACGGCCTGAGTGAGCGCGAGCCCGGTCGCAACCGGCGCGCAGATGAGAATGGCTGCCCCGATCAGGATCAACGTCCCGACGAGGTTGTAGAAAATTCCGCCGTCTGCGCCAACCAGCCGGATCTGTTCCGTCAGAAACCGCCAGCTGATGGCGGGTAATCCGCGGGCCAGGATTCCCGCTACCATAATGACCAGCGGCAACGCGGCCAAGACCGCGGCCAGCCCGGCCAGGCCCGTGAAAATGTTGTCCATTGCGCGCCGCATCACCGTGAGTCCCCCCGGCCGGCCGTCACCCGGGCCACATAGCCGAAGCCGCGGACGGTCTCGATAAGCCGGCCCGCCGCTCCAAGTTTCTCCCGCAATCGCCGCACGTGTGTGTCGACCGTGCGTGTGTCCAAATCCTGACGATAACCCCAGACATCAGACAGCAATCGTTCCCGGGTTTGGACCCGTCCGCGCCGTTCCACCAGCGTGATCAACAATTGAAATTCCCTCCGTGTCAGCCGCAGCATCCGCCCGCCACACCACGCCTGACAGGTGTCACGCGCAATGGTCAGCGCGCCAATTTTAATCGTCACCGCCGGCATCGGCGTCACCGCCATCGGATATCGCACCCGCAACACCAACTCCCCCGGCCGATGGTCGAGAATTTCCACCTCCAACGACAGAGGGGCCGCCGGCGGACCAGCTACCACGATCGTCTCATTCCGCATGAATGTTCCTCCGTTGCGCCAGCCTTGAACCGAGCAAGGTCACCACCACCGTCGTCGCCAGCAGGATCAATCCCAGCCCGACCATCGCCGCCCAGTGTAAGGAGTCACCGTAGGCAATGTTAGTTTCCGAGCCGCCAAGTTTGCTCGTCAACGTTTGCCCAGCCTCGATCAGCGAGCGCCACGCGAGGGGCTGATTGTCCTGCCGGCCCACGACTAGAAAAACGGCGATCGTCTCGCCAAAGGCACGCCCCAATCCGAGCAACAACGCCGCTCCAATCCCGGGAAGCGCCTGCGGCAGCGTCAGACCGAGGGCCGTTTCCGCGCGCGTCAGCCCGAGCCCGCGGGCCGCGTGCCGCTGCGCTGCCGGTACCCCGCGGAGCGCATCGTCGCTCAGGGTCATGACGGTGGGGAGGATCATCACTGCCAGAAGAATGCCCGCGGTCAGCAGCGTATCGCCGCTGAGTGGGTCGAAGGGCGTCAACAGGTGATAGACCCAGTTGCGCAGGTATAAAATGCCGAGCAGTCCGTAAACGACCGACGGCACCCCCGCCAGCAGCTCGACCAGGATTTTCAAGACCAGCCGCACCCGGGGCGGAAGGATTTCCGCGGTGAAGAGCGCTGCACTGATCCCGATCGGCGCCGCGAGCAGGAGCGCAATGAACGCGACTACGAGCGTCCCGTAGATCATGGGCAACGCGCCAAAAAGATTGGCCCGATAAAACCACTTTATGCCCGTGATGTAGCCGATCCCCTCCTGGCGCCAGACAGGCAGACTTTGCACGAGAAAGATCAAGACCAGCCCGGCCAGCGTGAGCAGCGCGAGCAGGCTGAAGGCGAGGCTTGCGCTTTTCGTTAGGCTAAATCGCCCCCGGCGGGAGGCGAGCGGCAGCGAAGGCCGCGCCGAGGCAGAGATCACGGAGTCTCCGTCTTTAACTGGTCGAGCGCGAGGTAACCATGTTTCTTGACCAACTCCTGCCCTTGCGGCGAGAGCATGAAGTCGACGAAAACTTTCGCCTCGCCCTGCGGCTCACCGTTGGTGATGAGGAAAAGCGGGCGGCTCATCGGATATTTGTGCGTCGCGATGTTATCCGGCGTCGGCTGCAGGACATCGCCGCTTTCCGTCTTGATCCCGAGCGCGAAAACTTTCTTCCCATCCGCCCAGGAAGAGGAGAGCTGCGAGATGGCGCCGCGGGTCGAGCCGACCTTGTTGCGCGTCTCTTCGTTTCCGCCGACCTCGGGCAGGCTGACCTGCGGGGCCTTCTTCGGGTCGCCGTAAGCCCAGTGCGCGAAGACTTCCCAGGTGCCGCGGCCGGGCTCCTTGTTGAAAAACACCACCCGCTCGTCTGGGCCGCCGACTTCTTTCCAGTTCTTCACTTTGCCTTCGTAAAGATCCTGGGTCTGCTGCTTCGTCAGCGCTTGGAGTCCGCCGTCCCAGACATCTTTCGAGACAATCATCGCGACCGCGTCCTCGCCGATGTGGATCGGGTTGAATTTCACCTTCGGATATTTGGTGCGGTCATCATCGCTCACCGGCTTCGACGACATCCCGATCTGCACCTGGCCATCGCCGAGCGCGGATATGCCGCCCGAGCTGCCGCCCTGCGTATCCACTTGGATGTCCATCTTCTTCTCCGCGCGCAAAATTTCCGCGCCTTCCGCGGCGGGCAGGTTGACTGTGGTCGAGCCGTTGATTTTCAAAGTCTCGGCTTGCGTGAAAGAAGCGAGCGCAAGCAATGCGCAGCAGGAAGTGAGGAATTTCATTTGGTTAGGCTGATCGGTCGGTTGGTTGGTTATTCGGCTGGAATCTGGGTCTGGAACTACGAGGGAAAGAGGGCGTCGGACGCGGTGTTCAGGAGGCGAGGCGGTTGAAGTCGAAGGAGCAGCAACCGAAGTCGATGATCTTGCCGTTCGCATCGGCCCGCACCTCGAGCTTGGGCGCGATCGCGTAACGCCGCTGCGTGCCCTCGGCCCGGACGCTGACGATGCCGGCATGGCGCAACACGCGCAGGTGTTTCGAAACGTTGTATTGCGAGATGGCCAGCTTTTTTGCCAGATCGTTCACACTCAGCTCGCGCGCGACGAGAGCGTTGACGAGCCGGAGACGATTCGGATCCGCCATGGCCTTCAGGATTTCAGTGCAATCGGTTCGCGGCATGGTTCTAATATGCTTCCATGCGCATAAAGCCAAACATGACCGTTGTCAAAATCTCCGCCGCCCGACATTGCAAAACACTCAGGCGCGATAGGCGGCGCGGAAGAAGGCGCGATAGATGCCGCCGCCTAACACTCCGCGGAAGAGCGGCGCGACGAGGTAAACGGTCAGCCAGCCGACCCCATTTCCGGTGAAGGGCACGCTCTGCCAGCCGGCGAGCGAGGAAAAAAGGCGCGGCCCGAGATCGCGCCGGGTTCAGGCCCGCCATGGTGAGGGGGCCGAGCAGCGAGATGATGAGGGGCACGGTGAGACCGATCGTGGCCGCGGTCAGGATCTGCGGGCGGGTGGCGTTGCGCTCGTCGGTCACGCAGAAAATGACCAGCGCCATGATCGCGGTCCCCGGCCAGCTCGGCGGCAAAGGCGCCCGCGGGCGGCGTGATGGCGCGCGTTTGCGCGGTCAGCGCTTTCCCGCCGGGATTTGGAAAAAATCCGCGAAAACCATCGCGGTCGCTTCGCTTCCGGGGGCGCCGCGGACGATGCCATGCGCGGTTTCGTAGCCGGCGAGCGCGCCGGCGAAAAGCGCGTAGAGCAGCGCGACCACGGCGAAGGCCGCGATCATTGCACGAGTAGATAAGAAAGGACCAAGCGGAGGGGAAAACGCGACCAAGCCGCGGCCGCGATCGTGACCGCGGGATTCAGGAGCGCGCTGCTGAGCGAGCCAGTGAGATAGAATGGCGGTGGCGATGCCGAGGCCCCAGACGATCGCGACCTGGAAAATTCCGATCTGCGCACCGGTTGCGGCCGCGGCGCAGACGCTGCCGCAGCCAAAAAAACGAGAGAAAGTGCCGAAAAATTCACCGATCGCCCACTTCGGGATCGGGGTGTGCGCGATCTCGACCCGGGCGCTGACGTGCGGCGGCGGCTCCGGGCGCGTGGCTCTGATCGTGTCGCTCATGGCGACGCGAGCAGCCGCTTTCACGCGGGCGGCGGCAGGCTGGTTTTTCGAATGGCGGGACTTTCCCGGGGAGGGGCTTCGCCCATCTGTTTCCTGCAAATCTCGACTCGTCCGGTAGCGCCAATGAACTTCAGAGAAACAGGACGAGCGGAAGCTCGTCCCTCCTGAGGGTCACGCTTTTCGCATGACCAGTTTGGCTATGAGAGCACGTCAGGTTCGTAACGGATGCGAAGCAACGCCCGAGCTCTCAAACCGCCGCTTCTTGAAGGCGGCCTATCCTAGCAGCAGCTGCCGCCGTCGCAGCAACTGCTCGCGTCGGTTGTCACGTTGTAGTCCTGGCCTTTGGTTTCTTTCGGGTGCCGTCGCGTGGTCCGCGAGCAGTCGAAGGGCTTCGCCTCGCCTAACGGGATGTCGACGCGCGGTTCGACGAATTCGAAGAACTCGGCGTAGGGCGCTTTCCGATACAGGTTGTAAGTCTTGTCGCACACCGCGTAGCGCACTCCGCGCTCCATGCGGTGGTTGTCATCGTCCAGCACTTCGCGGAAGGGCCCGCGATAAATCACCGCCTGGTTGCGCTCGAAGCAGGGGCCTTGCTTGCCCTTGAAAGCCTCGATTGTGACCGAGCGAAACTCGAAGCCCTCGACCGTCTGCCACGGCTGCTCGTCTCGTTTCAGAATCTGGATCCCGTAGAAGCCGGCCTCGCTGAAGGCCCGGAGGAATCCTTCCTCCGTCAGCGCGCCCGAGATACAGCCGCTCCAGAGTTCCGGGTCGGTCTGTAAATGCCCCGGCACTTCCTCGTCGGAAACGATGTCGGAGATGACGGCGCGCCCGCCTTTTTTCAGGACCCGGAAGATTTCCTCGAAGAGCTGCCGTTTCGATTTCGGCTCGACCAGGTTGAGGACGCAATTGGATACCACGACGTCGACCGAGTCAGTCGCGACGAGCGGGTGTTTGACCCGTAATTCCTGGGCGAGCTCGTCGGCACGGAGGAACGACGCCGCGTCGGTAATCGGACTCGCTTTCAATTCCGCATCGAGCTTCTCCAGATCGAGCGCGAGATCCTGGATGCGGCCTTTGCGGAACTCGACGTTGTTGTAACCGATCCGCTCGGCGACGATCGGCGCGTTTCTCCGAGCGACGTCGAGCATCTCGTCGGTCATGTCGATCCCGATCACTTTCCCGTTAGGCCCGACGACCTGCGCGGCGATGAAACAGATCTTGCCCGTGCCGCTCCCGAGATCGAGCACCGTCTCGCCCGCGCGGAGATATTTGCTCGGATCACCGCAGCCGTAGTCGCGCTCGATCACTTCCTGCGGAATGACTTTGAGGTATTCCGGATTGTAATCGACCGGGCAGCAGAGCTTCGCCTCGGCGGCTTTGGCTCCTGCGGCGTAACGTTCCCGGACGGCGG
>JBBSLW010000070.1:0-13698 GCA_038233495.1 Chthoniobacterales bacterium
CGATCTACCACTGCGAGGTTGCGCATCCATTCGCGGAGACGCCGCTCAGCAATCTTCCGGTCCGTAGTTCGCAGCGAACATTCGCGGCGCTTACCGCGAATTTTCTTCACTCCATAGTAGCGGCAAGACCGTGGGTGCCGGTAGAGGCCAGGAAAGTTGGCCACCTTGACGTAGTCGGCGGCTGGAGCCGCGATTGAGGGCGATCTATCATCCGTTCGAGTGAGCCGGAAGTACTGGCAGAATTTGCTCCTGCTTCACTCACCAGCTGCGCACAATGGTGCCTCTTTTTTCGGGTGCAACTCAGCGAGTAGTCGCTCTGCTTACACCCTTTGTGACTGAACGAGACTACTGCAGACCAGAGCGGTCAGATGTGGCTTTTCGTTGATGGAAATATTTGTCGTAGATGATACGTTCTGATCGTAGTTTGGCTCGAACCGCATTCCGATGCTGTTGGTTTGCTGTTCGTTTCAGACGTGACTTGTCCGGACAGAAGTGGACTTTTCGGAAAGTGTCAGGGGGGCAAAACCGGTGGACCCCCACTTGAAATCGAGTCCGAATTCTTGACGTTAAGCGGCGCGACTCGAAAGAGTTCGGGGGTATAGCTCAGTTGGTAGAGCGTCTCGTTCGCAATGAGAAGGCCAGGGGTTCGAATCCCCTTACCTCCAGCCCCGAAAGCGTGCGGCGCTTCAGGCCGCCATCCTCCGACTCGTCAGGCGGAGGGGATCGTTTCCGCCGGCGGGGGCGCGGTGATCGGCCGGGCACGGTCACCGAGGAACTCGACGATCTGCTGCAGCCGCCGCCCCTGGCCCCGCTCGAAAAGGAAGACGGTCGCCGTCCCTTTGCCCTCGGGCGTGATGACCAGGTTCTCGGAAAGGAACTTTGCTTCCCGGGTCGCGCTCGAGCCGTCGAGCCGGACGGTTTGCGCGCGCGAGCCCCAGCCTTTGCGCGCGACGAAAATCAGCTTCGACGGGTCTTCGTTCGTCGCAATGAGCAGACCGGAGGAATTGGCCGGGACTCCGCGCAGACGCTTGCTGATGCACGGCACCGCCCAGGCGACGGTTTCGCTCAACAAATTCTCCTTTTGAAAGCCGGCCGCGTAACGAGATGGGACCGCGCTCGGAAGATTGGGCGCCGCGTCGCTGTCAGCCGGCCCGTTCAGCTTTTTCGAGATCAGCCAAAGCTTCACGCGCACCGCGCGAAAAATCTTCGGCGCGAAGTAGAGAATGATCGAAACGAGGATAACGAAAATCCCAAGCGCGAGGGTAGGGTTGAAATGAATCAGGGCGAGCCCCCCCACGACCGCGACATCCTCGAGCAGGCTGAGCCCGATGTTGGAGAACGGTTCGGGCGAGGCGTTGGTCACGAGTCGGGTGGAAGCTTTGGCCGAGTGCGTCACGAGGCTCGCGCCGCCCGCCGCGAGTGCGACCACGATGTCGAAGGCCGGGCTTGTCTGGCCGAGCACGCGGATTGCGAGGAGCGCGCCGCCGATTGGCCGAATGATGGTGTGGACTGTGTCCCAGGCGGAGTCGACCCAAGGGATTTTGTCCGCGAAAAACTCCAGGACGTAGAGCGTGCCCGCGATCCAGAGGATGAGCGGCTCGCCGAGGATGGCGAGCGATTGGTACTCGGGCGAGAGCACGATCCAGTGCTGGTGGATGGCCAGGCCGGTGACAAAAACGGTCAGGTAAAGATTGACCCCGGCAAGGCAGGCGAGGCCGAGGGCGACGCCGAGGAGGTTGAACCGGTCCACCCCGAAATTATGCCGGCGCCGGCGGCGAAGTCACGCGCTTTCGGCGCGCTTTGGGTTTGCGATGCGAGCCCAGCGCTGATAACTCCTGTCCATGCTCGACATCCGCCTGATTCGTGAGGAGCCCGACTTCGTGAAAAGCCGGCTCGCGACCCGGGGCGGCGACGAGCAATTGAAGATCGACGAAGTCCTCGCGGTCGATCTCGAGCGGCGCAAAATGGAGACGGCGCTCCAGCAATTTAACGCCGATCGCAAACGCCTGAGCAAAGAGATCGGCGCGGCGCGCGGCCGGGGCGAAGATTCGGCCGCAGCGGAGGATCGCGTCCGGCAGATCGGGGAGCAAATTGCCGAGCTCGTCGGTCAAACAGCCGCGGCGGAAGAGCGCCAGCGCGATCTGCTCCTCAACATCCCCAACCTGCCGCACGCCGACGCGCCGGTCGGGAGCAGCGCGGCCGAGAATCCCGTCGTCCGCACCTGGGGCGAGAAGCCGGCCTTCGATTTCCCGGTGCTCGATCACGTCGCGCTCGGCGCGAGGTTGAATCTTTTCGATGCGGAACGGGCCACGAAGTTGAGCGGAAGCGGCTTCATCTGTTTCACCGGCGCCGGCGCGCGGCTGGAGCGGTCGCTCATCCAGTTCATGCTGGACCTGCACACCCGCGAACATGGTTATCTCGAGGTGAGCCCGCCCTTTCTCGTCCGGCGGGATTGCATGGTCGGCACGACGCAGCTCCCGAAATTCGAGGACGACATGTATGGCTTCGAGGACGGTGCCATGTTCCTGGCCCCGACCGCGGAGGTGCCGGTGACCAATCTGCACCGGGAGGAAATCCTGGCGGCGGCTGATTTGCCGAAAAAATATACCGCTTACACGCCCTGCTTCCGGCGCGAAGCGGGCTCGGCCGGGCGCGAGACCCGCGGCATCATTCGCGTCCATCAGTTCGACAAAGTGGAGCTGGTCAAGATCACCGCGCCGGAGGATTCCTTCGCCGAGCACGACGCCCTGACCGCGGATGCGGAGCGCGTTTTGCAGTCGCTAGGGCTGCACTATCGCGTGATCGAGCTTTGCACCGGCGACCTCGGTTTCGGCTCGGCCAAAACCTACGATTTGGAAGTCTGGTCGCCCGGCCAGAACGCCTACCTGGAAGTGTCAAGCTGCTCGAACTTTGAAGACTACCAGGCGCGCCGGATGAACCTCCGCTTCAAGGACGCAGCCGGAAAAAATCGCCTCTGCCACACCCTGAATGGCTCCGGGACCGCGCTCCCGCGGCTTTTCGCCGTCCTGATCGAGGCCGGCCAGCAGGCCGACGGCAGCGTGCGCCTGCCGGAAAAATTGCACACCTACTTCGGCGCGGCCGAAATTCGTTAGGCAGAAGGCGGTGCCTCGGCGAAGAGATCGAGCTGGCCAAGATCCTTCGGCTGGGAGGTTGCTTCGCGCGCCGGCAGCGGCAGGTCGAAGCCGAGGCGTTGCGCGAGGCGCTGGCAGGTCTCGGGCGAAAAGCCTTCGTAATGGTTGTTCGCAAAACCCCAGATGCTCCGGATTTCATCGAGGTGCCGCTGGATGCGCAGAGCCCAGCTGTCGAGCGCCGCCTCTCGTTTCCAGAGCAACTTGCCATAACGATGAATCCGCTTGCCCTCGCCGTCGTACTTCGTGAGGGAATCGCCGAGCAGCCGCAGATAAAGAAAATCGGTCGTGATCGGTTGAAACTCGAAGGGCGCCTGGTTGCGTTCGTTGAGCGGGCTCATGTCCGACCAGACCCAGCAGACGCGATGTTTCTCGAGCAGCCGGATGAAATTTGGGCGATGCCAGCCGGCGTGGCGGAACTCGACCGCAAAACGAAAATCGGAAGGCAACTGCGCGATGAAATCTCTGAAACCGGTCTTCTCCTCCTCCGGCCCGTAGGAGGGCGGGAGCTGGATGAGCACGACGCGCAATTTCGGCGCGAGCGGCTCGAGCGCGCGCAGGAAGGCGGTGAGCTCGGTGCCGCAATCGCGCAGCCGGCGTTGATGGGTGATCTCGCGCGGCAGCTTGCAGGTAAAACGAAAATGCGCCGGCGTCATGTCGACCCAACGCTGGGCGATCGCCTCCGCCGGAGCGCTGTAGAAGGTCGAGTCGATCTCGACCGCCGGGAAAGAGCGGGAGTAAAACTCCAGCCAGCGATTCGAGGGCCAATCCGCCGGGTAAAGCACTCCTCCCCATTCGTCGAAACTCCACGCGCAGGTGCCAAGGCGGATTTTCTGCTGCTCGTTCAGATTCAAAGTAGGCGCCGAAACTCCGGCCGGGGCCGCCCCTCGGTGCGGTCGCCCTCGTTAAGCCTATCGTATCGGAGGGTGTCGTCGCGCTTTTTTCCCGGGCGTTTTCGGCCGGCCGCCGCACCCCGGTCAGCTTGACGGCGCGGAGATCGTTCATTACCCTGCGAATCCCAATGAGCTATCGAGTACGCTTCCTTCTTTTGTTCGTCGCGGCCTGCGTGGCGTTTCCGGAGCGAAGCCCCGCCCCGGTCGTGTTTCGTCCGAACGAAAAGACGAAGTATCGCGCTCCGGGCGAAGAGGAAATCATCGGCAACGCCAATGAGCTCTTCAGCCAGGCCGAGGCGGCCGCACAGAATGGCGACCGCGGCCGCGCGATCAAGATTTACAAGCGCTTGGTGAAAAAGTATCCGCGTTCAAACGTCGCGCCGGAAGCGACTTTCCGCGCCGGCAAGCTAACCGAACAGGAAGGCTCTCTGCTCAAGGCCGCCGGCATTTATCGCGGCCTGATGGAGACCTATCCCCAGACCAAACATTTCCAGGAAGCGATCGAAGCGCAGTTCCGGATCGGGGAAATTTATCTGATCCAGAATAAGAAGAGAATCCTCGGGGTTCCGATCAGCTCGACGCTCAACGACGCGGTCGAGATCTTTGCCGCGATCGTGCGCAGCGCGCCTTACGGCCGTTACACCGCGCGGGCCCAGTTCGATATCGGGCGGGCCCGGGAAAAACAGGCTTCACCCGACCTCGCGATCGACGCCTACCAATCGGTGGTGGAAAAATTCCCGAACGACCCGCTCGCGGTCGACGCGCAATATCAGATCGGCTACATCTGGCTGACCGCGACTCGCGCCGGCACCTATGACCCGGACGCGGCCGACAAGGCGCGGACGGCGTTTCAAGATTTCCTTTTCCGTTTTCCGAAGAGCGAGAAAGCTCCGCAGGCCCGCGAAAATCTCGCCCTGCTTCAACAACGCCTGACGAAAGGTTCGTTCGACATCGCGAAGTATTACGACAAGGCGAAAAATTACCGGGCCGCAGTCCTTTACTACAACGAAGTGATCCGACAGCAGCCCGGTTCCCCCGAGAGCGCGATCGCGAAGAAACGGATCGAGCAACTGCGCTCCAAAGTCGGCGACGCTGCCCTGCAATCGGCGGCCGAGATCGCGGAACGTCGCTCCAAGGGCGTCCCGAAATCAATCGCCAGAGCCCCGGCCTCCGCGCCTTCCGGCGCCGAGGAGCGAGCTCCGGTCCCGCCGGAAATGCGCGGCAACCCAAACGACATCGCGCCGCTGCCGCCACCCGATTCGCTCCCGCCCCCGGCCTCGGCGGATGGCTCCGCTCCGCCTGACCCGGCCACGCCGATCGATCCGTCCGCCGCCCCCGAGCCTACGGCCACGCCGGAAACGTCGCCCGCCCCTTAGCGGTGAAAAAGCTGCTCGGCGCTGCGCTCCTCCTCCTCTCGTTAGGCGGATGCGCCGGCTATCACATCGGCTCGGTCCAGCCCTATTCCCTGCGGAACGTGCACCAGATTTCCGTTCCCACCTTCGAGAACAAGACGCTCATTCCTCGCATCTCGGTCCTCGTGACCGACAGCGTGATCAAACAATTCCAGCAGGACGGCACTTACCGCATCGTCGGAGACGACAGAGCAGACGCGATCCTAAAGGGCGAGATCACCCGCATCAACCGCGCCCCGGCGCGTTCCGTGCGCGGGAATGTTCTCGCCACGAAGGAATTCAGCCTCGCTCTCCGCGTCCGCTACACCCTCGCGGAACCCCGGAGCGGAAGAATTATCAGCCCGCCGAAAGAAGTGGCCGGCACGACCAGCTTCTTCGTTGGCCCCGACATCACCTCGGATGAACGCCAGGCCCTGCCCTTGGCGGCGGAAGAGTTGGCCATCCGCCTTGTCAGCCAGTTGAGCGAGGGCTGGTAGGCGTGAAAGGCGAAGAGAAACTCTGGCTTATCCTGCAGGATAAGCTCGAGATGTTGCGCGCCGGGGAACGCCTCCCCGAAGCCCTGCGCGTCGGCGCGACTGCGCTCGAGCTCGCGCAACGGGTCTTCCCCGAAGGCCACCCTTCGCTCGCCCTCAGCTACGAACGGCTCGGGCAGATCCACGATCTCTGCGGCCGGCCCGCCGAGGCGCGACCGTATCTGATCAAAGCCCTCCGCATCACGGAACAAATCGAGCCGGTCGATCGGCGCGTGCTCTACCGAATGGCACGCCGCCTCGCCTATTTTTGCGATGTGGAAGGGAGCGAAGAAGAGGCGATCGGCTTTTACGAAAAAGCAATTCAAGCCGCGGGCGAGCTGGGGGACGTTCGTCATTCCGATCTCGGCACGATGCTGAACAACGTCGCCCTCATCTATCGCAAGAACGGGCGGCAACGGGCGGCCGAGCCTTACTACCTGCAGGCCCTCGAGCTTTACGAAAAACAGCTCGGGCCGGACCATCCCGATGTCGCCGCGGTCCTGAACAATCTCGGGGTTTTTTACACGAACGAGAAACGCTTCGAGGAAGCCGAGCAGATGCACCAGCGCGCCCTCTCCATCCGGCACCGGGCGCATCCCAACGGCCACTCCGACGTCGCGCAATCGCATTGCAACCTCGCGGTGGTCTATCACTCGCAGGGCGATCTCGCCCGGGCCGGCGAGCTTTACCGCGAGTCGCTCCGCGGCTGGGAGGATTTGGAAAAACCGCCGCACGACTACGAGATCGTGGCCTCGAATTACGCCGATCTCCTCCGGTCGTTAGGCAAGAAGCGCAAGGCGGTCGCGATCGAGTCGCGCGCCCGCAAGCGCCGCGGCTAGCGCAGACGCGCCCGTGCCGAATCGCCGCTTGCGGTCGCGGCGGCGGCGGGCAACTTACAGGCCGCTCGGCGCGACGCTCACGTGGCGGAATGGCAGACGCGTACGGCTCAGGACCGTATGGGGAAACCCGTGGAGGTTCGACTCCTCTCGTGAGCAGCTGCGCCCGGCCCTGTCGTTCGCCGGAAAGTAAGTGGCCAGTTCCGGTCCGGACAGGAAGCCAGCCACGGAAAACAGTGTTGAGGATGCGGCCGCGGCGCCGGCAAAAACCGCCTAACGACCGAAGAGACCGCGCAGGCCGCCGCGCGCTTCCGTCTTGCTCGCGAGCTGGGCCGGCCAGCATTCTACGATCTCGAGGGCGAGAAAGCGGAAGAGGGTGAGCCGCGCAAACTTGATGTCGAGCCGCAGGTTTTCGAGATCTGCGCGATCGAACGGCTGCCGTCGAACTGCGAGGCGAACTGAGCCTCGGCCACGGTCAGGCGCAACTGCTGGACGCGCTCGTAGCCGTCGCGCGTGTAGGCCGGGATGGAGGAGGATTCCATCATCGTCTTGCTGCTCAATTCCTCGAACTGCACAAACCGAAGGGTACTGAGCTCCCATTGATCGGTGCTCTCGTCGGAAATCGGCAAGTCGCCGGCAAAAGCGGGCAGCTCCTTCTGCTCAAAGGTAAATCGCACCCGGTCGGTCCAGAGCTGGGAGAAAAGTTTCTGGCCGTAACGTTGGACTAATTGCAGACCGGGCTCACGCAGGATCAGCCCTTCTTCCGCGAGCGTGATGAAGAGCGGGCAGCCATCCTCGCTCTGACGCGCACGCGCCGCTTCGACTTCCTCCGGCGGGACACTGAGCAACGTGACCGGCGCTTCTTCACCATAAAGCGCGGGGTTGTGTGTCGTCACGAGCATCACCTTGCCGTTGCGGGCCAGTAGCTCGACGGAATCCTCCGACCAGTAGGAGCGCAAAATGCCGGTCAGTTTTTCCCGCGCGATGGTTTGCAGGGCCCAGTGGAGCGAGAAGAAGCTCGAGTCGCCGCAAAAATAGGCATTGTTAGGGGCCGGTTCCCGAGCCGCCGTCGGGGGCGGAGCCGCGGGCGATGATGCCACCACCGGCACGTCTACCGGAGCGCTCGGTTTCTCCACCGGTGGCGCTTCGTAAACCGGCACCGCCGCAACTTGCGGCTCTTCCGCCACTGCAACCGGCGCGGGAAAGGATTTTACCGGCGCGGGCTCCGCCGTTTTTTTCGGCGCAGCGGCCGCCTTTTTTTCCGCTTCGGCCATTCCCCCTGGAAGATGTCCACGCACGGACTTGATCAGCGAATCGGAGGTGAAGGGCTTGCTTAACGAACCGATCACATTCGGAATCTGTCCGCGATCGGGCTGCAAATCGCTTCCAAATCCCGATACGTAGAGCACCGGAATTTTTCCCATCACCTCGTCCGCGACGAGGCGCCGACAGACTTCGTCGCCTTTCATATCGGGCAAAACGAAATCGAGCAGGATCAGGTCGGGCGCTTCCGTACAGCAGACTTTCAAGCCTTCTTCGCCGCTCTCAGCTGTGATCACCCGGTAGCCTTGCTCGGTGAGAATTTCCTCGAGGAAGCTGAGCAGCATTACGCTGTCGTCGATGACCAAAATCTTGTAGCCCGAGGTAGATGCCGGCTGTTCCGCCGCTTCCGCCTCCGCACCGCGCGATTCGTCGATATTTCGCACCGCTTCCATCAACAGCACCTGCCAATCGAGCTCGATCGTGTGCGGGATCCCGGGCGGCACCGCGACCTCGGAAATGACGCCGCCTTTCCAGTCCACGATCTCCTTGAAAGCAGCCAGCCCTTCCTTGCCGGACGCGCTCGCATGGCGCACTTGGCCGTTTGAAAATAGACCCGCGCCTTCTCTCCCCGCGGCCCGGTAAACTCCAGCATCGAGGTCGCGCCGCTGATGCACTTGAGCTGAATGATGTCGGCGATATGCGGATCGCTGAGCGTGCCTTGGAAGCGTTCCCCTTCCGACTCATCGATCGGCGCGAGCAACGCTTCGGCGAGGGCGATGAAGTCGGCGCGCGGAAAAGGTTTTTCGAGAAAATGAATCGCGCCCAAGCCGGCCACTTGGTCCCGGTGTGCACTGAAATGGATCGCCGTCAGGATGATGGCGCGCGCGTCCGGATCTGGTGCGCAGGTCGTAGATAAATTCCTGCGCGAGGTCGTAAGTGGCGTCGACGTCGAGCACGAAAAGCACCGGCTTTTGCTCGACGACCAGACGTTGCGCCTCGCCTAACGACGCGCGACGCGCGCTCCTGTTCCCGGGGCCGCATCCTCCAGCGCGGAAAGAATTTCCACCGCGATTTTCCCATCCGGCTCCAGGATCAGGACTTGGAGAGCGCGGGCAGGCGAATCATTGGCGGCGGTATCGCTGGATTGATTCACGGTACTGGACAGGTGCCAGTGTGACAGAGCAATTTCTCCGCCGTCCTGCGCTGTCTCGCCCTAAAAATGCCCGCTGCGCGCGAAATGAAAAGTCTTTTTCGCGCGAAGAGAAACAACCCTTCGCAGGGACCGGCCCAGGGAGCAACTCGCGCCCGACTCTCTAATCTGCCTCTATTTTCTCGCCGAAGAGGTGCCCTCCTCCGCGGAAGGAACGGCGAACTACCGGGTATGAACGCCAGTCGTTACCGCGTGGCCATCGTCGGTGCGGACTGTGGTCGAGCAGCTGGAGAAAGCCGCGAGAATGAGAATGGCGCCGAGTGTGGAAAGAATGGTTCGCATAATTTAGTCTTGGTTTACCTCTTTATCGTAAGCGGCTGCGCGAGTGAGTGTCCATCCTGCATTGTTAGCCGAAAAAAAATCAGGGCGCGAAATGCTCGGCCAAAGCGCGCCGGTTGATTTTTCCGCGCTCGTTAGCGGGCAGCGTCTCGAGCAGGAAGATCCGCTTCGGCACCTGCCATCCGCTCAGGCGCGCCCGGCAGAACTCGAGCAGCGCGGCCTCATCGGTATCCTCGGTCGCGACCACGCAGGCCACTACCTCCTGGTTACGCAAGGTCGAGGCGCGTCCGAAGACGACCGCCTGCCGCACCCCGGCGAAACTCATCAGATGCGCTTCCACTTCCGCCGGGTTCACTTTTTTACCGGCCACATTGATCACGTCCGAGAGCCGGCCCACGATCCGCACCCCGGTCGCGTCCTGCGTCACGAGATCGTCCGGCAAAAAGAAACCGGCGCCTAACTTGGCCAGTTCGGCCTGCGGAAAATAACCGTCGCCGACCGCGGCACTGCGCACCCGCACCTGCGTTGCGTTCGCTTCCGCTTCGACCGGATGCAATTCCACGCCTCGCAGCGGCGCGCCCACGAAACCTTCCAATTCTCCGGTCGCGGCGCGATCATAACAGATTCCGCCACACTCCGAGGCGCCGTAGAAGGAATGAATCGGTTGCCCAAATTTCTCCTGAAATTTGCGCGCGACTTTTTGCGTCAAAGGCGCTCCGGCCGAGATGCAGAGTCGCAACTTCGGCAATGGCGGCACCTCCGCCATTTCGCCAAACGCCTGGAAAAACACCGGCATGCCCGGAAAGACGGTCGCTTCCGTCCGCGCCAGGTCGTCGAGCACCGCGCGCGGCATTCGATCGCCGCTCACCACCATCGGCACGCCGCGTACAAGGAGCGGCGTGACCAGGTTGCTGAACCCGTAGGAATGCGAAAGCGGGATGACGGCAAAATTCAGGTCGGACGCGCTGATCCCCATCGTGTCGCAAATCTGCTCCGCATCCGCACGCAATTGCGCGCTGCGAAATCGGATCGCGCGCGGCGCCGCGGTCGTGCCGGAAGTGAGCTTGAGCAAGACCGGCGCCTGCTCGCCCCAGGCGATCGCTCCGCCAGCGTCGAGGCGCACGATCGGTTTCCCGGGTTCGTCGATCAATCCTGCGACGCGACAGGTCTGCAAAGCCGAGGCGCGTTCACGTTCGCTGACCGTTTGTTCGATCGGCAGGACGACAACTCCTCGTCGCAGGCAGGCGAGGAAAAGCGCCGGCCAATGGGCGTGGTTCCCGATCTGGAGCGCCACGATTTCGCCCGGCGTGAAATCTTTCAGCCCCGCGCCCTCCTCCGTTTCATAGCGATGGCTGAGTTCCTCGATCTCGCCAAAACGCAGCAGCACCCGCCGTTGCGAATCAAAGAGGGCCGACTCCCTCCGGCGCCGCGCCAGCGTCGCGCTCCAGGCCGCCAAGAGAGGGTCTTCGCGTTTCATCACTTGCGACCCGCTACTTCTGCGGCTACTATTCCAACTCTTTTTCCACTATGAAAACGGACATTCATCCTGACTACAATGCGACGGAAATTAGCTGTGCCTGCGGCGCGGTCTACCATACCCGCTCGACGCGGGAGGACATTAAAATCGGCATCTGCGCCGCCTGTCATCCGTTTTTTACCGGCGAACAAAAGTTCGTCGATACCGCGGGCCGGGTCGAGAAATTTGCCCGTCGCTACGGTAGCACCAAGGCGACTCGCGCCGGTGTCGCTAAAAAAGCTTAGCTGATTCTGCCTAACGAACGGTGATTGCGCCTCGGCGTGCAATCGCCGTTTTTGTTTATGGACTTTCAATCCCTCATCGCGCGCAAACGGGAACGCTTCCAGCAACTGGAAAGCGAGATTGCAGATCCGCATCTTTTCGACAACCGGAAGCGCGCCAGCGACACCATGCGCGAGCACGCCGCGATCAAGGATCTCCTCGCAAAGTGGGCGGAGCTCGAGACCGTCCGGCAGCAACTCGTCGACAATCGCGAACTCGCCGCTTCCGAGGATTCCGAACTCGCGCAGATGGCCCAGGAGGAAATTCCCGCACTCGAGAAACAGGTCGCCGCGCTCGAATTCGGCGTCCAGATTGCGCTCCTGCCCCCGGACGAAAGCGACAACCGCGACGCGATCGTGGAAATTCGCGCCGGTACCGGCGGGAGCGAAGCTGCCATCTTCGCGGCCGATCTTTTCCGGATGTACAATCGTTATGCGGAAACGGCCGGCCTTAAGATCGAGGACTTGGAAGCGAGCCCTTCCGAGCTCGGGGGCCTCAAGGAAACCATCTTCAAAATTTCCGGCGAATCCGTTTTCCGAAAATTGCGCTACGAAAGCGGCGTCCATCGGGTGCAGCGCGTGCCCGCGACGGAAGCACAGGGCCGCATCCACACCTCGACCGCAACGGTCGCCGTCCTGCCCGAGGCCGAGGAGATCGATTTCGAGATCAAACCTGAGGATTTGCGGATCGAAGTTTGTCGCGCCGGCGGCCCCGGCGGCCAGGGGGTCAACACGACCGATTCCGCCGTGCAGGTGATGTATATTCCAACCGGCCGCATCGTCCGTTGCCAGGACGGCCGGAGCCAGCAGAAGAACAAGGAGAAAGCGCTCAGCATCCTGCGCGCGCGCCTGCTCGAGGATAAGAAGCGCGAGGAAGAAGCAAAATACTCCGCCCACCGCAAAAGCCAGATCGGCTCCGGAGGGCGCGAAGAAAAAATTCGCACCTACAACTTTGCCCAAAACCGGATCACCGATCACCGCATCGGCCTCACGCTTTACAATCTCGACCGGGTCCTGGAAGGCGACCTTGAGGAAATGATCTCCGCCCTCCAGCACGCCGACCTCGAGCAGCGGCTCAAGGAATCGGCCCTCGTCTAACGAGCAACGCCGCGGCGGATTTTTACCGCAGAGATCGCGGAGGACGCAGAGAAGAAAAAATTTATCAATTCCCTCTGCGATCTCTGCGTCCTCTGCGGTTAAAACAAGAAAGATGACGGTCCTCGAAGTCCTGCAATCGACCGCCGCCTACTTCCAGAAGCGCGCGATCGAGAGCCCGCGTCTCAATGCCGAGCATTTAATTGCGCACTCGTTAGGTAAGAAGCGGATCGAACTTTATCTCGAATTCGAGCGCACGCTCTCCGATCCGGAGCTGGCCCCGCTCCGCGAGCTCGTCAGGCGGCGCGGCCAGGGCGAACCGCTCCAGCACCTCCTCGGCACGGTCGAGTTTGCCGATCTCACTTTTCTAACCGACCGGCGCGCCCTCATCCCCCGCCCCGAGACGGAGCAACTGGTGGAATATCTTTGCGATTTTCCCTGGCCGGAACATCCGCGCATGCTCGACGTCGGGACCGGCAGCGGGGTCATCGCGCTTTCCCTCGCGGCCCGTTTTCCCGCGGCCGAGGTGCAGGCCGTCGATCTCTCGCCCGAGGCGCTCGCGCTGGCGCGCGAAAACGCCGCGCAACTCCCGATCCCGGAACGGATCCAATTTTTCCAGGGCCATCTGCTCGATCCGATCGAAGGCGCTTTCGACCTGATCGTGGCCAACCTTCCCTACCTCGCGCGCGTCGATGAGCCCCAGCTCGCGCCCGAGGTGCGGCATGACCCGGCGGTTGCGCTTTATGGCGGGATCGCCGGCGACGAATTAATCCGGGAATTGATTTCGACTGCTCCGCCCCACTTGCAGTCGAATGGTCTCCTCGCGCTCGAGATCGGCCAGGCCCAGGACCGCGCCCTTTGCGGTTTCCTCGCAGAGAAGAATTACCACGACATCACGGTGAAAAAAGACTATGCAGGGGCCGCGCGTTTCCTCTTCGCAAGGCATGGATAAAATTCTCGTACACGGCGGTCATCCGCTCTCCGGTTCGATCAAGATCAGCGGCTCGAAAAACTCGGCTCTGCCGATCATCGCCGCGACTTTGCTCACCCGCGAACCGTGCGTTCTGCGGCGAGTGCCGGATCTGAGCGATACGAATTACATGCTTCAGATCCTGATGCATCTCGGGGCGGAAGTGGAACGCGCCAGCGGCACGGTGACGGTGAAAGCGGAGAAGGTGGAATCAGTCGCGCCCTACGAAGTGGTGCGCAAGATGCGGGCCTCGGTTTGCGTTCTCGGGCCATTGTTAGGCCG
>JBBSLW010000071.1:0-13588 GCA_038233495.1 Chthoniobacterales bacterium
GACGATCTCGACGTGGAGGTGGAATACGATTGCTGCGTGACCGCGCAATATCCGATCGCGAGCGCCCACGTCTCCGGAGAGCATCTCGTTTTCAAACTGGAAGCAAGACACACCGATTGCCTCGCAAAAGAAAAGTGCGGGATCGAATCCGGGTGCGCGCCCGCTTCCGAGGCGATTCTGCGCGTCAGCGGCGGGCGTTTCATCGATCCGATCGTGGGCGCGGCGATCGGCTGTTACATCGTGAAGGAAGCCTGCGAAATTTTCAGCAACGCCCGGGGGGCCCGGAGCGAGGCGGGTGCTTTGCCGGTCTTGAGATGACGAGCCTGATCCAAATCTACGAGTGCTTCTGCGACCGGACGCGGTTGCGAATCCTCCATCTCCTCTGTCAGGGGCCACTTTGTGTCTGCCATTTCCAGGAAGTGCTGGGGGAGTCGCAAGTGAAGGTTTCAAAGCACCTCGCCTACTTACGAAGACGCGGCATGGTGCAAGCGGAACGGAACAGTAACTGGATGATTTATTCGTTGCCACTCCAGCGCGCTGCGGAGCTGGAGGCAAACTTGAAATGTCTGCAGGATTGCGTGCAGACCGATCCAGAGTTTCGGGCGGATTTGCGGAGACTGGCCGAGCTTCGAGTCGCTTGTTGCGAGCCGGGCGGTGTTTTCCGAAACCGCCAAAAGGAGGAGGCGTGAAGAAGTATCTGGCGGAGGCCTTCGCCACTTTCGCCCTGGTCTTCGCCGGCACCGGCGCGATTGTGATCGACCAGGTGAGCGGCGGAGCGGTCACCCACGTCGGAGTCGGCCTGAGCTTCGGCCTCGTCGTGATGGCGATGATCTATGCTCTGGGTGATGTGTCGGGCGCGCATCTTAATCCGGCGGTGACGCTGGCGTTTTTCGCCGCGCGCCGCTTCCCCGGCCGCCAGATCCTTCCCTATGTGGCCAGTCAGTGCGCGGGGGCCGTGCTCGCCAGTCTCGTCCTGCAGTTTCTTTTCCCGCACAGCCCAACGTTAGGCGGCACTTTTCCTGCCGGCTCGGCGGCGCAGTCGTTCGTCCTCGAATTGCTCCTCACCTGCATCCTTATGTTCGTTATCCTCGCAGTCTCGACCGGGGCCAAGGAACGCGGGATCACCGCGGGCATCGCCATCGGCGGCGTGGTCGCTTTGGAAGCGCTCTTTGCCGGACCGATTTGCGGCGCTTCGATGAACCCGGCGCGTTCGTTGGGGCCGGCCCTCGTCTCCGGGAAATGGAGCGCGCTCTGGATTTACCTGCTCGCGCCGGTCGTGGGCGCTTTCCTTGGCGTCGTTGTCTGTCGCTATACGAGGGAAGATGCGTTCGGTCTGACCGTTCCTTCGGGAGACGACGCGAAAACCTCAATCGATCATTCATGACCAAATCCAAAGTTCTCTTCATCTGTGTTCACAACAGCGCGCGCAGCCAAATTGCGGAGGCGTGGCTTAACTATACCTGCGGCGATTTCTTTGCGGCCCAAAGCGCCGGGCTCGAGCCGGGCAGCTTAAACCCGCTGGTCGTCGACGCGATGGCGGAGGTGGGCGTCGACCTCTCGCGCAAGGAAACTCAGAAGGTCTTCGACGTCTGGAATTCGGGGGAGCTGTTCGCTTATGTCATCACGGTCTGCGATGAATCGAATGCGGAGAGGTGTCCGATCTTTCCCGGCCCGGCGAATCGCCTGCACTGGAGCTTCCCCGATCCGTCTACGCTCACCGGCAGTCGCGAAGAAAAACTAAGAAAGGTGCGTGAGATTCGCGATGAGATTCGCCAGAAGATCGAGGAGTGGTGCGAGAAAGTCTGCCCGCCCGATGTGACGCCCCAATAGGCCTCGGTCCGGTGAATCCATCGCTCCCGTGCGCGTAAGCCATGAAACAAGCAGCCCGCCGGAGACACCCGGCGGGCTGCCAAACCTAACTATCGCTAGCTGAACTACCTGACTGGCACGAAGCCAACCTGGAGAACGATCTTCTGGCCTGCTGGGCTAAGAGTGAAATCGACAAACTCCTTCGCCACTCCGCTTGGCTCGCCATTCGTGTAGTAGAAGGTCGGCCGCGCGTAGGGGTAACTCTTTGCCTGAACACTTTTGACGGAGGGAGGGTTTCCATCGATCGGCATAACCTTGATGCCACCCGCGTTGGTGTAGGCGAGACCCACGTAACCGATACCGTTGGCGTTCTTCCCAACCTCCGAGGCAATCTGCTCGTTGCCGGCCATCTTTTGTGCACTCGGCGCGTAATCCCGCTTCTTCATCGCCAGCTCCTTGAACTCGGAGTAGGTGCCCGAAGAAGTGTTCCGGGTGTAGACCGAGATCTTGCCCGGGCTGCCCCCGACCGCGCTCCAGTCGGTCACATCGCCGGTGAAGATCTGTTCCACCTGCTTCTTGGTCAGGCCCTTGAGCGAGTTCGCGGAATTCACAATCACCGCAATCCCGTCGTAAGCGACGATCGTCGGTTTCATGTTCACGCCTTTGCCGGAAGCGGCGCCGATCTCGGCCGGCTTGGCCCGGCGGCTGGCCATGCCGATCTGCGCGGTGCCGTCGATGATCGCGGCAATGCCGGTGGTGGAACCTTCGGCGGCGATGTCGAAGGTGGTGTCAGGATGCTGGGCCTTAAAGGCTTCCGCGAGCTGTGGCACGAGCTTCGCGCCAAGGGTATCGGAACCTTTGATGACAAGCCGGTCGGCCTGGGCGCCGGAAGTGACGGCCGCGAGGCCGAGAGTTAGAAGCAGAGTTCTGATTTTCATATATTTGTTTCTTTGTTGGTTGGCAGGTTAAAATTTGAAGCTTAAGTCCGCTTGGAAGAGATCGAAGTCGTCCACCGGATTGATCCCGACGTCGCCCACTCCACCCGTTCCGAGATTGTGGTCAATCTGCCAGCCGTGGGCGTAGCTGAGATTGGCAAAGACGGCATCGCTTAGTGCATATCCGAAGCTAAAGAAGAAGCCTTCTATGTTGACCCGGCTGTCGAAGACATCGGAATCAACCAGGTTGGGATCGAGCGCATACTGCTCCGCATGTTGCCAGAACCCTTTAAGTTCCCAGCTCCCTTTTTCCTTCACCTTGCCTATGCCGAGACCGACCTGATACGCATAAGCCTGGTCAGTCGCCTCGGGATGTCCGGCAGCGCGAGCCCGCTCCTCGCCGTCGAAGTTATAGGCGAAATCGCCAAACGCCTTCATCGGCAGCTCGCCGAACTTCCAGGCAAACTCGACTGGAATCTCAAGCACGAGGAGGCTGTTTACACCCGTCTGATTCGGTACCACTACGCTCACCTCGCCAGTCACAGGGTCCACCACTTCGAAGGCGGGATCGCCGACGAAGTGGCGGTTAAAGGTGTCGCCGGTGCCGGTGTAGTTATAGAGGGTGGGCGCCACAAGCAGAGAGTAATTGTGCGGGAAGTTTACCTTTGCCCCCACCTGCCAGGCCAACAGATAGGAGTCGTCGTCGGGCAAACCTTGCGGGCTCGCCCCAATGGGGTTCTCCGGGTTGGTGTCGTCGTAGACGAACTGGCCGAAGTTGGCGAAGAGATCGATCGTGATCTTCTGCGGCGGCTCCGAGACGCTGGCGGCCGTCGTTACGGTCTTGCCATCCTTGCTGTAACTTTGTGCGGCTGCTGACGACGACCCTCCGCCGCCCACGTTGAAGGTAAAGGTATGCTTGAACTGTTCCGACAGGCCTTCCGGATTGATGTCGCCGTCCCAAACCATCGACGAAGTCAGGAGGGGGTTGGGCATCTTGCCCGCGACCAGCGTAAGGTCGCGAATGCCGTTGTAGCCAAGAAAGGCTTGACCGACATTGATGCCATCGCTGTTTTTCGCAAATGGACCGGAGCTGCTGTCGTCACCGAAGGTCACATTGGTCGAGCGCGGGTTTGTGCTCGTTTCGAGCCGGATCCCAAAGAACCAGTCATCGACGAGCGTTCCACGCAACCCGAGCCGCAAACGGTAGCGCGCACGATTGCGCTGGAAGGTGTCGCCAGGCGGATTGATCGTATCGGGCCGCGCAGTCTCACCGTTGCGGACCTCGTAGCGGACCCGGGCGTCGCCGTAGAGTTCCAGTTCGGTCAGCGGTGTTGATAGTTTTAGTTTGCCCGCGGAGGTCGATGCGCTTTCCCTCGTCAGGTCCGCTCGCACTTCTTCCGCTTCCTGATCATTAATCAGCCCTTTGCGGACCAGCAAATCGAGCATGGCGCCATTATCCTGGGCACGGGCCGCAGTGCTGCCGAGAAGCAGACTGGCGGCCGCTGTTATGAATATCGTTTTCTTGAAAAACATCTCTCTCTCCTTTGTTGCGGCCGAGGCCGCGGTTGGTTGGTTAGCGCCGCAGACCTTTCGATCAGCGGCGGCCCGGATACCTCCGAACGCTGCTGAGGCTAGAGAAGGTTTGTTACAGGAGTAAGACAGCGAAGTAACAGTTTCGTGAATTCCGAAGCTGCTCTCTTGCCGCTAGGCCGGAGGGGAACGGTAACCGCGAGGGTCGATCAAGATTTCCTCGTAGCCCACTCCGCACAGGGCCTGGCTCAGCGCCTCGCGCACAGAATCGAGGCCGTGCATTTCGCTGGGCGCGATCTCGAGACGCGCCCAGGAACGATCGGCCTCGGCATGATGCCGGACCCGGAAAACCCGAAACCCAAAGTCGCGCACGATGTTTTCCGCCTGCTCGATCATCCCGAGCGCCGCGACTGTGACCGGCGTCCCATGCGGAATGCGTGAGCTCAGGCAGGGCTGCGCCGGCGCGTCGGCGGTCGGCAGGTTCAGCGCCCGGGAGAGCTGGCGGATCTCGCTTTTGGTGAGACCGACTTCTTTTAACGGCGCCAGCACCTCAAATTGCGCCGCAGCCTGTCGACCGGGCCGAATTTGCAAGGCGTCGTCGGCGTTCTCGCCATAGGCGATCGCACGATAGCCGCGCTCCCGTGCCAAGCCGTCGAGTTTCGTGAAAAGCTCGGCCTTGCAAAAGTAGCAACGGTTAACCGGATTGCTCGTGTAGTTGGCGTCGTGCATCTCATCTGTGCGCACGACCTCAACTCGCGCGCCGATCGAGCGCGCCAATTGCAGAGCGTCCGCCAAAGCCTGGCGCGGCAGGCTGGGGCTATCGGCGATCACCCCGAGTGCTTGTTCCCCGAGCGTCTCCGCAGCGATCGCGAGCAGGAATGCGCTGTCGACTCCGCCCGAGTAGGCGATCACGAGCGGTGCATGCGCGCGCAGGAACTCCCGCAATGCGTCGCGCTTGGTTTCGGCACTGCCCATCGGCGAAGATAGCTTCCCTCCCGGAGGTGGACAAGCTTCCGCCAAACCTAGGGAGCGGCGCGACCGTTCAACGCCGCAATTCCGTCCGCCAGCTCCTTGTTCCGCTCGTTCAACGTTTGCAGACGCAGTTGCCAGCGATGGAGTTGAATGCTGAGCTGGTTGATATAACCGCTGATCTCGGTCCGCTGGGACTCGTTTTCCTTCAGATGACGCTCCAGCTCGGCCAATTGTTCCGCCGGGTTTTGCGTCGGCTCGTTGGCCTGCTCACCAGCGGGCCCCGCGCGCGGGACCGTGGTGGGTTGCTGGCAGCTCTGGCAAGCCAGCGTCATCCCGGCGGCCGCCTGATCGACCACCAGCGAGGTGCCGCAATGGTCGCATTTGAAAAAGAGATCGCCCGATTCTTTCGGAAAAGTATCCAGCGCGTGAGCGATCGGCATCATCTCAGATAAAGCAGCCGCCATACCAGTTGCAGCGGAGACATGCTGTCGCCAACCCGCGCCAAACCCCGCGACATGGCGTGCCATGTTGGCGCGAATCGGCCACAGTCCAAAACCAAGAAATTCGATCTAACCACTCGTCGACAATGCTTTAGGAACTAAATCTCGCGATGGAACGATGGCTGCTAAACAGGCTGCGAAAGGAATTTCTAATATAACAATGGCTAAAGTTTTAGGTATCGATTTGGGCACGACGAACTCCTGCATGTCTGTTATGGAGGGCGGCGACCCGGTAGTTTTGGAAAACAGTGAGGGCGCACGCACGACTCCTTCGATCGTCGCATTCGCCAAGAACGGCGAGCGGTTGGTCGGGCAGGCGGCAAAGCGCCAGGCAGTGACGAACCCCGCGAACACGATTTTCTCCATCAAACGCTTCATGGGCCGTAAATTCGACGAGGTCCGGGAGGAAGAACATCGCGTCCCCTACAAACTCGTGAAGGCCGCCAACGGCGACGCTCATGTGCAGGTGGAAGTGAATGGCGAGAAGAAGACGTTCTCACCACCGGAAGTCTCCGCGATGATTTTGGGCAAACTCAAATCCGACGCGGAAGCGAAGCTGGGCGAAAAGATCACCCAGGCGGTCATCACCGTCCCGGCTTACTTCAACGACTCGCAGCGCAACGCAACCAAGGACGCGGGCAAGATCGCGGGTCTGGAAGTTCTCCGGATCATCAACGAACCGACCGCCGCCTCGCTCGCTTACGGTCTCGACAAGAAGAAGGACGAAAAGATCGCCGTCTATGACTTGGGCGGCGGCACCTTCGATATCTCGGTTCTCGAGATTGGCGATGGCGTTTTTGAAGTGAAGGCGACTAACGGTGACACTCACCTCGGCGGTGATGACTGGGATAACGTCCTCGTCGATTGGATCGTCGCTGAGTTCAAGAAAGACAGCGGTATCGATCTTTCGAAGCAGCCGGACGCGATTCAGCGTATCAAGGAAGAAGCCGAGAAAGCGAAGATCGCTCTTTCCAGCTCGCAGGAGTATGAGATCAACCTGCCGTTCATCACGGCCGATGCGAGCGGGCCGAAGCATATTCAGAAGAAGCTCACTCGCTCGAAGCTCGAGCAGCTGACCGATCCGCTTTTCCAGCGCACGATCAAGCCGGTCAAGGATTGCCTGGCCGACGCCAAGCTCTCCGAGAAGGACATCAACGAGCTCGTGCTCGTCGGCGGCATGACTCGCATGCCCAAGGTCATCGAGACCGCGCGCGAACTGATCGGGAAAGAACCCCACAAGGGAGTTAACCCGGACGAAGTCGTCGCGGTCGGCGCGGCCATTCAAGGCGGCGTGCTCAAGGGTGACGTGAAAGATGTTCTCCTGCTCGACGTGACACCCCTTACGCTCGCGATCGAGACCGCCGGTGGCGTGGCGACTCCCATGATCCCGCGCAACACCACCATCCCGACCCGGAAGTCGCAGATCTTCTCGACTTACAGCGACAACCAGCCGGGCGTGGAAATCAAAGTCCTGCAGGGTGAGCGCCCCCTGTCCCGCGACAACAAGAATCTTGGCACCTTCCACCTCGACGGCATCCCGCCGGCCCCGCGTGGCGTGCCGCAGATCGAAGTCACTTTCGACATCGACGCCAACGGCATCCTCCATGTCTCGGCCAAGGACCTCGGGTCCGGCAAGGAGCAGAAGATCTCCATCACCGGCAGCTCAGGCTTGAGCAAGGAAGAGGTCGAGAAGATGCAGCGCGACGCCGAAGCTCACGCCGAGGAAGATAAGAAGGCGAAGGAAGCGATCGAGATCAAGAACAACGCCGACACCCTGGCTTACCAGTGTGAGAAGCAGTTGAAGGATCTTGGTGACAAGGTTCCGGAGGACAAGAAGAAGAACATCGAAGAAGCCATCACCAAGGTGCGCGCGGCCATCGAGGCCAATGACACCGAGGCGATGAAAAGCTCCTACGAAGACTTGCAGAACAAATTCCAAGAAATCAGCGCCGACCTTTACAAACAAGCCGCCGCCAGTGCCGGGCCGACCCCGGGCCCCGAAGCCGGCGGACGTCCCGGGCCCCAGGCCGAGCCACAGACCGATGGCCCGCGCAAGGATCAGGGCGACGTGGTCGACGCGGAGTTCGAAGTCGTCGACGAAGACAAGAAGTAACTAATTTGCCGATAAGCCGCGCGCAGACGCGCGCGGCTACCGGCAACAACCCAACCAAGGAGTAAGTAATACCATATGGCAATTAATGTAAGACCTCTCGGCGACCGGGTGCTCGTGCAGCCGATCGAAGAGAAAGAAACAAAAAAAGGCGGCATCATCATCCCCGATACCGCCAAGGAAAAACCGCAGGAAGGCAACGTCGTTGCCCTCGGCACCGGGAAAGTCGATGACAACGGCAAGAAAGTCGATTTCACCGTGAAGAAGGGCGACAAAGTCCTCATCTCGAAATACGGCGGCACCGAAATCAAAGTCGACGGTGAGTCCTACCTCATCATGCGCGAGGATGATATCCTCGGCATCATCGGCTAATCCAACTCTCAACCAAAAGACTAAGAACTAGAATATATGCCAGCTAAACAACTACAATTCGACGAGAACGCGCGGCATGCGCTTCTCCGCGGCGTCGAGAAGCTCTCGCGCGCCGTCAAGGCGACCCTCGGACCGAGCGGTCGCAACGTCATCCTCGACAAGAAATTCGGCAGCCCGACCATCACCAAGGACGGTGTGACCGTGGCCAAGGAAATCGAGCTCGAAGATCCTTATGAAAACATGGGCGCCCAGCTCGTGCGCGAAGTCGCTTCCAAGACTTCCGACATCGCGGGCGACGGCACCACGACCGCGACCGTGCTCGCTGAGTCCATCTACAAAGAAGGTCTCCGCAACGTAACGGCCGGCGCGAACCCGACCTCGCTCCAGCGCGGCATCAACAAAGCTGTTGAAGCCATCGTTGCTGAGCTCGGCAAGATCTCGAAGAAGGTCAGTGACCGGAACGAAATCGCGCAGGTTGCGACCGTTTCCGCCAACTGGGACGTCACGATCGGCGAGATCATCGCCGACGCGATGGACAAGGTCGGCAAGGACGGCACGATCACGGTGGAAGAAGCCAAGTCGATCGAAACCAGCCTCGACGTCGTCGAAGGCATGCAGTTCGACAAGGGCTACCTCTCTCCGTATTTCGTGACCAACGCGGAAGCGATGGAAGTGGTCCTCGACAACCCGTACATCCTCATTCATGAGAAGAAAATCTCGAGCTTGAAGGACATGCTGCCGCTGCTCGAGAAAGTCGCGAAAGCCGGACGTCCGCTCCTCATCATAGCGGAAGACGTGGAAGGCGAAGCGCTCGCGACTCTGGTCGTGAACAAGCTCCGCGGCACGTTGCAAGTCGCAGCCGTCAAAGCCCCGGGCTTCGGCGATCGTCGTAAAGCCATGCTGGAAGACCTCGCGGTCCTTACCGGCGGCCAGTGCATCACGGAAGACCTCGGTATTAAACTCGAGAACGTAAAACTCGAGGATTTAGGGCGCACCAAGCGTGTCACGATTGACAAGGAGAACACCACCATCGTGGAAGGCGAAGGCAAGCAGGTCGACATCAAGGGTCGCGTGAGCCAGATCCGCCGTCAGATCGAAGAGACCACCTCCGATTACGATCGCGAGAAGCTCCAGGAACGCCTCGCGAAGTTGGCCGGCGGTGTCGCCGTCATCAACGTGGGCGCAGCCACTGAGACCGAGATGAAAGAGAAGAAAGCGCGCGTCGAAGATGCGTTGCACGCTACTCGCGCCGCGGTTGAAGAAGGCATCGTCCCCGGCGGCGGTGTGGCTCTCATTCGCGCGCAGAAAGCGCTCGATAACCTCAAGCTCGAAGGCGACGAAGCCGTCGGTGCCGCGATCATTCGCCGTGCGATCGAAGAGCCGCTCCGCACCCTCGCCGATAACGCGGGCCAGGAAGGCGCGCTCATCGTGCAGGAAGTGAAGAAGCGCAAAGGCAACGAAGGCTACAACGTGGCCACTGGCGAATACGTGGACCTCGTGAAAGCCGGCGTCGTCGATCCGACCAAGGTGACGCGAAGCGCGTTGCAAAACGCAGCCTCGATCAGCGGCCTCTTGCTCACAACCGAAGCCATCATCACCGAAGCTCCTGAGAAGGACAAGGGCGGCGCCGGCGGCGGCGGAATGCCTGGCGGCGGCATGGGTGGAATGGGCGGCATGGGCGGGATGGACTACTAAGTCCCGACAGCCACCTCTAACTCAACAATCAACGCAGCCGGGTCTCGCAAGAGGCCCGGCTGTTTTGCTTTCCGCCTGCGAAGACCCTGGCATCGACCGACGCCGGGGAATGCCCGCGTCTTGTGTGCCGGCGACGGCGCCTCGCCGTCTTGAACATTATCTTGTAACCCCGTGGCGCTCCCGCCGCTGCAGTACGCGATCACTCCACACGAATAGTTGGGCGGGGAGGAGGGAGTGGACGGAATCGGGGCTGGGCGCGATCTCGCAGATGGCGGATTGCATGCCACCGATGAGGAATTGAATCTTCGGGACGCCGTCTTTGGTTTTTTTTGGCCACGGATTGACACGGATTTTCACAGATGGGGAAGAGGCGGGCTGGCGGGGCGGATTTTTTCCGGGGCTTGCTCCGGGTTACCTGGCCGCGTTTTTTAAGTTCGCCGGTGCAGGCTGCGCTGGCCAACGGGCTGGCAGCCCGTGGTCCCGGGGTTTTTTTGTGCGGCGGGGGTTGGGGCGGTGAGGGTTGGGCTTGTTTTTTGTGGTCGTGTCGGGGCCGGTGAGGGTGGTATCAATGCCTCTGGGCCGCGCGATGAGTCTCTCGGAATATATTCTGGCGCTGATGTCGATTATTGTCGGCCTGGCCATGACGCAGCTCCTCAGCGGCGGGGCGGAGATTGTGCAGCATGCGCGGCCGGTCCGGACGTACTGGATTCATACCGCCTGGATGGTGAATCTTTTCGTGACGCTGATTCATTTCTGGTGGTGGGAGTTTGGGCTCATGCGGATCTAGGTCTGGACGTTTTTGCCTTATGCGTTTGTCATCTGTTTCGCAGTCCTGCTCTATTTCCTGGTCGCGCTGATCGTGCCGGCGCGGTTGAGCGAGCGGCCTGACCTGAAGGAGTATTATTACGCGCAGCGTGGCTGGTTTTTCGGGACGATGGCTCTGATCCAGGTGGTGGATTTTGGCGATACTTTCGTGAAGGGGCGGGCTTATTTTACGAGCCTCGGGATGGAGTATCCGGTGCGCAATCTGAGCATCATCGCGCTGTCGTTAGTCGCAACCGGACGCGCCGGGAAGGCTTTCACGGGTTCATGGTGATCCCGCTGACCGGGTTCCAGCTGCTCTGGATCATGCGCCATTTCAACCGCGTCGGCTAAGGGGCGACGAGCCCGAGATACCAGGCGACGAGGCGAGCCCCGCAGAACATCCAGACGAGCGCGCCGAGGGCGAGATAGGGGCCGAAGGGGATTTTGGCCGACCAGGCGCGCCGACCCAGGAGCATGGTGGCGAGGCCCACGATGGAGCCGGCCAGGGACCCGGCGAAGATGGCGAAAAGGACGGCGCGCCAGCCGAGGAAAGCGCCGATCGCAGCGAGGAATTTCAGGTCACCGCGCCCCATCGCTTCGCGCGGGATCTGGAGCTCCCGCACGGTACCGGTGATGCGATCGACCTGGTCGAGGAGGAAGGATTCGCCGGCGACGGCGACGCGGTTGTAGTGGAACTCGAGGGTGGGGTTCTCGAAATGGCGGGCATCGACCTGCACCTCGGTGCATTCGAGGAGCATGCGGTCGGTTTCGCGGGAAAAATGGTCGCTCCAGAGGCCGCTCTCCTCGCCCACGACGAAGGCGGCGTCGTCGCCGTCCCGGACCCAGGTGAAGGGGGTCGGGGCCTCGAGCCGGATGCGTTTTTTGCCGAAGGCTTTCTTCCCCGCCTCGAGCACGATCCAGAGGAGGCCGTAGCCGAGGGTGGCCGCGCCTAACGACTGGAGGAGGGCGCGCCCGCGCAGTTCTTCGCCCATCAGGGCGGGGAGGGTGAGGGAGGCGAGGACACCGGCGATGGTGCCGCCGATCGTGATTTCATCCGGGATAATGAAATGCTCGAAATCGATAAAGGTGGCGACGAGGAGGAGCGCGACGAAGACCCAGTAGGCGAGCGCGACCGGCCAGGGGAAGGCGACCCAGACGGCGAGGAAAAGAAGGGCGGTGAGGAGCTCAACGAGGAAATAGCGGAAGGCGATTTTGCTCCCGCACCGGGCGCATTTCCCGCGCAGGAAGAGCCAGCTCAGGAGCGGCAGGTTCTGGTGCCAGGGGATCGGGGTTTTACAGGCCGGGCAGAAAGAGCGGCGCGGCTGGTTGATCGAGAGATCGAGCGGGAGCCGGTAGATGCAAACGTTAAGAAAGGAGCCGATGGCCGCGCCGAGGACGAAGGCGAAGACGCGGAAGAGCAACTCGTAGGCGGCGGGCGCGTCCACTCGTCAGGGCAGTTCGGCGGCGCGGGCGGCGCGGCGTTGCATGAGCCAGGCAATCCAGATGCAGCTCTCGTAAAGCAGGCACATCGGCAGGCTCATCGCGATGAGGGTGAGGATGTCGGGCGTGGGCGAGATGATGGTCGCGAGGATGAAAATGAGGACGATCGCGTAAGGCCGGGTGCGGGCCATGAATTGGTAGGTCACGAGCCCAAACTTGACCAGCGCCAGCACCACCACCGGCAGCTCGAAGGCGAGCCCGAACCCGAGCACGAACCGGGTCACGAAGGAGTAATACTGTTGCACCGTCCACATCGGCGCCCAGCCCATCGACTCGGTGTCGTGGAAGAAAAAGAGAATCGTCTTCGGCAGGAGCCAGTAGTAGCAGGAAAGCACGCCGACGAGGAACAATCCGAAGCTGACCCCGATGGCCGGGAAGAGAAAGCGTTTCTCCACCGCGGTCAGCGCCGGGAGGACGAACTGGGCGAGGAAATAAAGCAGGAACGGAAAGGAGAGAACGATCCCGGCATAGAAGGCGAGGTGGAACGAGATCGTGATCGAGTCGGTGATGCCGAGCGCGCGCAGGGTGCCGATCTGGCTGCCGACTTCGCTCAGGGGACGTTGCAGGACGTGCACAAGCCGCTGCCGAAAAGCGAAGCAGATCATCATCGCGCTGATGAGCACGAACGCCATCTTCACGATCGTCCAGCGCAGGTCCTCGAGATGTTCGAGGAACGGCTTCGAGGTCTCGCTCTCGGGCGGATCGCGAAAGGAAAAGAGGTTGCGCAACCTCATCAGGGAAAAATCTCGCCGGTCGCGACGAGGCGCGCCCAGATGCTGAGGGTATTGGCGTCGCAGATCTCGCCCTCCGCGATCATCTGCCGCACGACGTCGGCGCTGAACTCGCGGCAATCGAGGATCGTTTCGGTCGCATCATGCGCGGCGCCGCCGGCGCTCTTCCGCACCGGGCGAGCCAGGAAAAAGTAGCAATATTCATCGGTAAACCCGGGCGAGGTGAAGTAATGGCCTAACGGAATCAACTCCGCGCCCGGCTCCAGCTCGTAGCCGGTCTCCTCCTGCATCTCGCGCCGCGCGACGGCGCGGATGGCGGCCTCCTCCGGCTCGAGCGTTTCATCGATCTGCCCCGCCGGGAGCGACCAGATCGCGGCCCGAATCGGAATGCGCTCCTCCCGGATGAGGATGAATTTCCCCTCGGCCGTAAGCGGCGCGATCACGACCGCGGGCTTGCGATGGACCACCGTCCACGGGCGCGGGGCGGCTTCGTTAGGCGTGCGCACCGTGTCGGTCGCGACGGCGAGATGGGGCGTCGCGAAATGCTTTTCGCTGGCCACGGTTTCCCAGCCGTCGCGGTCGCGCACGAGGTTGCTCTTTTGCACGCGGGGAAGTTATGGATGGCGTCGC
>JBBSLW010000072.1:0-13512 GCA_038233495.1 Chthoniobacterales bacterium
CGTAGCGCTCGCGCACGGTCGCTTCGTCGCCCTCGAGGAGCTGGAGAAATTGGCTGTCGTGATAAAGGAGCAGCCCGGTGATTTGGAGGCGCGCGTTATTGGCCCGGCTGCGCTCGAGCATGACGAGCAACTCGTCCGGCGCGAGGTAACTCGCGGCCGTGCTTTTGTAGACAAGTTGGAAAATCATCGGGATGCGGGGCTGGCCTTCTCAATCGCACGCGTCGCGGAAGTCGTTGCCTTTTTTCCGCCGACTCGTCCATCTTCCGCACGGTCGCCGTGCTTCCTTCGCGCGTCGAACCGGCGCTTTCGACGGAGGGCGCGGCGCTAAATTTTTGCAGTTCCCCTTTCCACCCGCGTGACTAGTTTGCCGCATGAGCACACGCGTATTTCTGATCCGGCATGGGGCGACAGTCTTGACCGCGGAAGATCGTTTCGCCGGGGCGACCGACGTGGAGCTCTCCGATGAAGGCCGGGAACAGGCCCGCCGGCTCGCGGAACGCCTGAGCCCGGAGAAGGTGACGGCGGTTTACGCTTCGCCGTTAGGGCGCACGATCGAGACGGCCGGGATTATCGCGCAGCCGCATGGCCTCGAGGTCATCCGGCGCGATGGTTTGCGCGAAATTTCGCACGGGCGCTGGGAACAGATGACCCGGCGCGAGGTGGACGCGAAGTTTCCCGAGGAAGCGGCCGCCTGGGAGGAGGATCCTTACACCTTTGCCCCGGTCGGCGGAGAAAGCGGGCTGGCCGTGACCGCGCGCGCCTTGCCGGTGCTGGTCGAGATCGTTAGGGCGCATCCTGGCGAATGCGTGGCCATCATTTCACACAAGGCGACGATCCGATTGTTGCTCAGCTCGATCCTGGGGTTCGATCCCCGGCGTTATCGGGACAACCTCGATCAAAACCTGGCTGCCCTGAATATCGTGGATTTCAAGGACGCGGCCCACGCGCGGCTGACCCTCTTCAACGACACCTCACACTACAGCCAGGCGGGACACGCGGTCCCGGCAGTCCCGACCGCACGGCTCTCGAAGTGGTGGGATGACCGCGGCGCGGAAGAATAGCCGCGTTAGAGCGAGCCGGCGTTTTGGCGAGCGCGGTAGGCAAGCTCGGTAGGGCGAGACTCCGTCGAGCGAGGGAGCGTTCCCGCTTCCGGCAACGCGAGACTCTGACGAACGCGCAACGCGTCCCTCGCTCGACGGAGTCTCGCGTTACCGGTGAGACGCGCTTGGCGGTATATTGGCTGCTCGGTGGCAACAGTTAGATCATCGCGAAGACCACGCGGGGATATTCCCGCCCAAGCTTCGTTTGTTAACTCGCTTCGCCCCCGGGAAAAAAAGAAAGAAAGAAGAGCCGATTCCTCTTGTCATGCTCCACGAGAAGCTCAAAGTCGGGCTATGAAAAAACTCACGTCTGGCCGGATAATTTCCCTCACCCGTATAGACTTCACTCCGGGAATCTTTCGATTCTCGAGAGGCTTATTCCTGGCGATCGCTTTCGTGGCGCTCGGTGGCATCCCTTCACTCCTCGCCGGCCCAGTCCAGACGACCGAGGCCAAGTCGACGGTGGAGTCGGCCGCGGTGGCGGATTGGCGCGAGTTTGCCATCTCGCCGGTTTCCAATCCGATCTTTTTTGAAGACCCCCGCATCCGCACGGAGGTGCGTCTGATTTATCTCTTCAATCGCTTTGGCGATGATTTCGGGCTCAATCTCGGCGGCGCCCATATCAATCTCGGCGGGGCCGATCTGCACGCCTACGGCGCCCAGATTCGTTTTGCGATCACTCCGCGACTGGCCTTTATCGCGTCGAACGATGTCGGAATTTATTTCGAGCCGGATCGCCCGATTCCGGGAACGGCTTTCCGGCGCAACACCGGTTACTCCGATCTTGACGTCGGTTTCAAATACGCGGTCGTCGATGATCCCGCACGCCAGCTACTGGTCACCCCCATCCTGACTTACGCGATCCCGACGGGTGCGCGGCGGGTTTTCCAAGGAGATAACTCGGGGATTTTCGACGTTGCTGTTTCGGTCGAGAAAGGCTTCGACAAGTTCCATCTCATCGCCAATACCGGCTTCCGCATCCCGGTCGATAACGACCGCAACAGCACGGAGTTTCACTACAGCCTGCACGGCGATTACTTCGTGAATCAGTATTTCATTCCGCTGGTCGAAGCCAATGGCTGGACGGTGCTGGATAGCCCGAGTGGCCGCAAAGGTCCCCTCGGCGCGCTCAATACGGCGCTGAACACGGAAGGCGCCGATCTCATCAATTTTGGCGCCTCCAATCTCGAAGGCTTTACCCGGGTGGCGGTTGGCGGAGGGTTCCGCTCCAAAATCTGCAAGTATGTGGATTTCGGCGTCATTTATGAATACAACGTGACCTCGCCGCAAGGAGCATTTGAGCAACGGGTGACCACGGACGTGATCATTCATTTCTAGTTCAACAATAATTCATCGCCGGCGAGTAGTTTGTTAGGCTCTCGTTAGGTAATGATGGCCAGGAACACCGGGCTGGCGAGCGCGAGCGGAACGCTCGCCCGCAGCTCGGCCTCTTCGGCACGACGAGGGCGGTGATGGGCGGCATCGTGGGGGCCGGGATTTTTATTAATCCCAATATCGTGGCGCCACAGGTCCACACCGCGCCGCTCATCTTCGCCGTCTGGATCGCATCGGGTTGATCGCCCTCGCGGGCGGCTTCATTTACGCCGAGCTGGCGGCACGCCTGCCGGTGGTCGGAGGACAATATGCCTACTCGCGAGAGGCCTTGCATCCGGCGGTGGCGTTTGTTTACGGCTGGGTCCCTCCTCCTTGTCATCCAAACGGGGGGCATGGCAGCCGTGGCGGCGACCTTCGCCCGCTATTTTCTCGAGCTGACGCATTGGCCTTTGCGCGATTCGTTAGTCTCGGCCGTGGCACTGGCGATTCTGACCGCAATCAATTGCCTCGGGGTCCGTGTGGGAAGCCGGGTCCAGGCCACCCTCACTCTCATCGCCATCGCCACCATCGCTCTCCTCGAAGCGGTCAGTTTCTGGCGCGGCGGTTCTTCCCAAATCGCCTGGCAGCCGCTCCTTCGACCGGCCCGCTTCGATGAATCTCGTGCTCGCCTTCGGCGCGGCGATGAAACCGGTCTTTTTTGCCTACGGTGGCTGGCAGACTTCGAGCTTTCTCGGCGGCGAAGTGCGCGATCCGCAGCGGAATTTGCCGCGCGGGTTGATCCTCGGCGTTTTGGCGTGATCGCGGTTTATGTCTCGGTCAACTTTGTTTACTTGCGTGTGCTCGGAGCGGAATATCTGGCGCATTCCACCACCCCGGCGTCGTCGGTCATGCGCGGACTGCTCGGGGCGCGTGGCGGGCAGCTGATCGCGGCCGGCATCGCTTTCCCCGCCTTCGGCTTTCTCGCCCAATCGATGCTGACCGCGCCGCGGGTCTACTTTGCGATGGCGCAGGACGGCGTTTTCTTCCGGAGCCTGGCGCGGGTTCATCCGCGAACGCGCGTGCCGATGCTGGCAATTGCCTTGCAAGGCGTCTGGACGCTCGTGATCGCACTCGCCGGCACCTATGCGCAGGTCGTGAATTACGTCATCGCGATGGATTGCATTTTCTTCGGCCTGACCGCGGTCTGTCTTTTCGTCCTGCGCCGACGAGCCAGCGCGCCGGCCACCTACCGGGTCCCGGGACATCCCTGGACGACATTGCTTTTCATCGCCGCGCAATGGCTCATCGTGCTCAGCACTTTTGCGCACGACCCGAAGCGAGCGTTCATCGGGCTCGGGATCGCACTGGCCGGGTTGCCAGTTTATTTCCTCTGGCGAATGACTGACTCCGCCGGAAGATTACGAGCGTGAGTCTCGCCGAGATCAAGCAAGCGATCGATCAGTTGCGTCCGGAGGAACGGACGGCGCTGACGGCATTTCTCGTCCGCCAGGATAACGTGGCGTGGGACCGGCAGCTCGCAACGACGCGGCGACGGGAAAACTCGATTTCCTCTTCGAGGAGTCGGATGGCGCCCTGGACGCCGGGAAACTCCGCGACTGGCCTCGGCCTTGAGATCCAAGGCGACAAAGCGTTTTTGGAAGCTCTTTACCCAGCTGCCGCACATGTGCAAAGGCTGGCGGAAAAGAACTACGAGCTTTGGCAGGCTGATCCAGAACATCCCTCACTTCATTTCAAGAAACTCCGGGGTGGTCATGGAAACCGCTTTTCAATTCGGATCGGGGACCACTATCGCGCCCTCGGACTAATGAGGGAAGAAACCGTGGAGTGGGTTTGGATTGGAACGCATGAGGATTACAACAAACTGTGAGCGATCTGCGTGGTGACTTGAAACGCTCGCGCTACATGGAGTGGGCCAAGACCCGCTCGACTGCGCCCTTCAATCTTGCGACCAGCGGCCTAACGAATGTGCCGTTCTCGGAATTTCCCTTCCGGGTCGAGGATTTGGAAATCACCGGCGGCGGCTACGGCTACGGGCCGTTGCTGGAACGCATCTCGCGCCATACCGGCGCGCCGGTCGAGTGCATCGTGACCGCAGAAGGAACTTCGATGGCGAATCACCTCGCCGTGGCCGCGCTCCTCGAACCAGGCGACGAGGTCGTGCTGGAAGAGCCGACCTACGGGCTGCTCCTCGATGTCGCGCGTTATCTCGGGGCGCGGGTGCGACGGGTGCCGCGCCGGTTTGAGGATGACTTTGCTATTTCGTTAGGGGAAATGGAGCGCGCGATCAGGCCGGCGACGCGGCTGGTGGTGCTGACGGACCTGCATAACCCCACCAACGTCCTTCTCCCGCGCGAAACGCTGGAGGCGATTGGCGCCATGGCGCAGCGCGTCGGAGCGCGCGTGCTGGTCGATGAAGTTTATCTCGAGCTGCTTTTTGAAAACCGGCCGCCGAGCGCTTTCTCGTCAGGCGAGCACTTCGTCGTCACAAGCAGCCTGACCAAAGCCTATGGCTTGAGCGGGCTGCGCTGCGGCTGGATCCTGGCTGCGCCGGAACTGGCGCACCGGATGTGGCGCTTGAACGATCTCTTCGCCGCCACCGGGGCGCACCCAGCGGAGCGGATGTCGGTCATGGCGTTCGATCATCTCGGGCAATTCCGCGAACGCGCCCGGGCCCTGCTCCAAACCAACCGCGCGCTGCTCGATGTGTTTCTCGATTCCCGCGACGACCTGGAATGCGTGCGACCGCCGCACGGCTCGATCGTTTTCCCGCGCCTGCCGGAGGGCGACCCCGACGCCTTCTTCACGCTGCTGCGCGAGAAATACGAGACCTCGGTCGTGCCGGGCGCGTTCTTTGAGGCGCCGCGCCATTTCCGGCTCGGGATCGGCGGCGAGACGAGCAACGTGCAGGCCGGTCTGGAGCGTCTGGGGGCGGCGCTGGACGAATTTGCTCGTCGTTAGGCGATCCTAGCTCCCGCCCGGCGCGGGCCGGGAAAGGAAGAGGCTCAATGAGTCGAGAAATCCGCGCGAGCCGCGCAGTTTGCCGGTGCCGTGGCGGATTGATTTTTGCACGACCCTGATCGCGGCGACCCAATGCTCGGTCGGGAAAAGCGTCTCGACCTCGCGTCCATCCGGCCCGGGTTTCATCTCGAAAATGGAAGCGCGCAAGAGGCTCAACTGCCCGGCGAGCGCGTGCAGGATCTGTTCGGCGGGATTGCGAGGCGCGGTTTCGCGGACCGCTTTCCCGCGCGCCGGGGCGGCGGCCTTGTCCAGGACCGAAATGATCTGCGCATCGGAAAGTTGCACGCTGTTCGCGCGCGCAATCCGATCGCCTTCACCGATTTTCTTTTCGATCGCGGCCACGACCGCGATGAAGAACGGCGTCTCGGTGAGAGCGGCTTTCGGCATGGATGAAGCGGCGCGCTGGCTTTCTGCCGTGGAGGCAGAGCCGATCTTAGTAGCCGAGCTCGGCCTTGCGGGCTTCCGCCGTGGGCAACGGGTCTTTTTTTGTCTCGATCGGGCCCTGGCCGGATTCCTGCACGCGATGCGCTTCGACTGCGTTGAGCTCGGTGTCTGCATGGAATTCCGCCGGGAGGTCGCCGTCGGCGTAGATGGCGTGGACCGGGCATTCATCGACGCAGGCCATGCAATCGATGCATTCTTCGGGGTGGATGACGAGCTGGCCGTCCAGTTCGTAAAAGCAGGCGACCGGGCAGACCTCCACGCAATCGGTGAACTTGCAGGCCACGCACTTGTTGGTTACGACATGAGGCATAAAGGAAATTCGTTAGGCGTTAGGATACGACGCCGCGGCGGAGCGCAGCGAGGTTCTCGGCCGCGGCGGGCCTTGTGGAAGACGGCGGAACCGGCGGCCAACATTTCGGTCTCGGCGCTGACGACGGCGGCCGCGGTGATTGGGCTGATTCCACCATTCACTTTCACTTCGCAGGTTGCGCCGAATTCGGCAATCATCTTTTGCAGGGCGCAAAAAATTTTGGATTGAGTCCGGGGCACGCGCCGGGCCGCCGCATTCAGAAAATCTGAGCGTGAATTGCTTGACGCGCTTATTCTTCGACAGAGGGAATTATGAAAATAGCAATCGCAGGCAAAGGCGGCAGCGGCAAAACAACCATCGCGGGCATTCTGACCCGGCTTCTGGCCGAGCGCGGCCAGGATGTTTGGGCGATCGATGCCGATAGCAACCCGAATTTCGGCGTCACGCTCGGCATGTCGCCCGAGAAGATGAAGCAGGGCAAAGCGATGCCCTCGTCCATTCTAAAAGAAGTGAAGGGCGCGGATGGCAAGAATACGGTGCAGCTCGCGATGCCGCCCCGGCAGGTGGCAGAGAATTTTGGCTTGCCGGTCTCGGATCGAATTCGGCTTCTCGGGATGCACACGATCGAGCACGCTGGTGCCGGCTGCGCCTGTGGCGGGCACGCGCGCGTGCGGCATTTGCTGAGCGGGATTTTGAAGGAAGAAGGCGTCGTCACCGTGGTCGACATGGAGGCGGGGCTGGAGCATTTGAGCCGCGGCACCGATCGGCATGTCGATCTACTGCTGGTCGTGACCGAGCCCTATTTCAAGGCTTTGGAAACAGCGCGCCGCTGCACGGAGCTGGCGCGCGAACTCGGCATCCCGCGCATCGTGGCGGTGGCGAATAAATACCGGAGCGAAGACGAGCTGACGGCAATCCGCAATTACGTCGAGAAACACAGCCTCGAGCTGGTCGGGGAAATTCCCTACGACGAAGAAATTCAGCGTTCGGATGTGGCGGCGAAAGCACCCCGGCTCGATGGCGGTGATGCCGCGGTGAACGCGGTGCGGAGGATGGCGGGTCGGCTCGAGATTTAAGTTGCCGTTCTGACCCGGCCTTGACGCCTGGCAGTTTTCCAGAGTACGCTGGCCGTGTCGTTTAACTGATCGGACCTTCCTATGAAAAAAGTCTTCGCCGCTCTCTTTGTCGCGCTCACTACTCTTCCGCTCAGCAGTTTTGCCTGTGGCGGGGGCGACTGTAGCGGAATGGAATTGCCCCCTCCGCCGGTGCCGGTTCCCGGCCCGATGGAAAACCTGCTTGGGGTTCTCTCGAATCATGCCGGCTTGATGGCGGGCCTTGGCCTGGCGGCGTTGATCGCAGCGCTGCTCGCGCGGACGCGGAAACTCGAAGGCGCCCAGCCCGCGGCTCCGACTTTTGCCGGGAACGCTTCCTAGCCTTCCGGCTTCCGGATTATGTGTCTCGCCATCCCGGGGAAAATCCTCGAGACGCACCAGGAGCATTCGATGCGGATGGCGAAGGTGCAGTTTGGCGGCATCAGCAAACGGATTTGTCTCGAATACGTGCCGGAAGCGGAGATTGGCGATTACGTGCTGGTCCACGTCGGGTTTGCCCTCGCGCGCATCGATGAGGAGGAAGCGAAACGGGTTTTCGAGATGCTGGAAACCATCGGCGGACTCGAGGAGCTGGACGATCCGACGGATGCTCCGCCTCTCTATCGCAGGATAGAACCGAGTGCCGCCGCTTAGCGGCACCGGCTTTCCTTCAAAGACTGCGCGACAGAACTTCGGCGGCGGTCCCGCGCAACGACAACACATTTCCATTTGACCTTGGACCTGAGTCGAAGCCTTAGGATGAGGCGAACAGATGAAAGGAGGTGAGATCAGATGGCTTTTAAAGAAGGCGACAAATATCGTTGTCCCGATCCCGAATGCGGCTGTCAGATTCAAGTCACCAAAAGCGCCGCGCCCGGCAAAGGTGGCGATCAAAACCCGCGCTGCTGTTGCGGGAAAGAAATGGTGAAGACGGGGTCGTAAGCAGGTGATGGCGGGCAGTGAACTGGAACGTTCGCTGCCCGTTTAGCTCCACATCAGGCGGCCTTGCGCCACTTCGAGCGCGTGCGGAATAAAGAGCCGAATTGTGCGTGGGACTCGAAAGAATCCGGCGATCGCTCCACGGACGCCGATTGTCGCGCCCACACTGTGCCGGAATTTTTCGTGATCCGGCAATTTACCGAACGCCGGGTCGCGTTTTGCGCGTTGCTCCAGGATGGCGCGATCTCCATTAAGCCGGTCGGAAACGGCGTGGATTCCGGTGGAGAATGGCCAAGGTGTGCGTGGTAGTTCCGTGATTGCGTCTTTTCCTAGGCAGGTTGATGCGGTTTACCTGCGAGGATTGATGAAGTTATGAAAACAAATATTGCAACGATCCCGTATCGCCGATGGCTCCATTACACGACCGCGAGTGCAGCAACTGCGTTTGGCTGCGCCGCTACTGCGCAGGGCAGCATCATTTACTCGGGCCCTATTAATTATTTCCGGGCTCCAGTCGGTCAGTCCATCACCGGGAACTTTCCCTTGGCACAGCCTGGCGAATCGATTGTTTTGACGCAGCTACGATTCTCCGGCCCGGGCGTTGTAAGCGGGAGCGCTCGCTTTTCGATAAACGGCATGTCGGGCGCTGTAGCAGGGTTCTTCGCCCGCCGCTTCACGCTTTTATGCGTCTAAGTTGGCGAGCGGCCAGAGCGTCGGCGCCAGGCCCTTCGTGAGTCACGGCGGCCGTCTGGCGGTGCCGCCACGGGACTGTTGCGGTTATGGCTACGCCGCGGAGTGGCAACAACCGGGAACGGGCTTCGTGGGGTTTCGCTTCAATGATGGATCAGGTATTCAAAACGGCTGGGCGCGTATCGATATTGATGGCGCTCCGGGAAACACCTTCACTTCATTGACTACGCCTTCGCTGATCCAGGCGAGCGCATCACGGCCGGTCAAACCGCCACCACAACCGTGCCCGAGTCTGGTGGCTCGTTAGGTCTGCTCGCGCTCGGCTGTGCGGGTCTGCTGGCGTGGCGCGCGCGACGTTCGGTCGTGACCGAGAGGGCGCTGTAGGAAAATAGAGGAGCGGTCGTAGTGTGCGCGTGTTCAGAGCACATTCAACCGCCGGTCATCGCACAGTCGGCAAAATCGAATCCGAAAAGATTGAAAAAGAAGCTTGACATCGTCCGCCGAACTTAATGTTCTGACATGCGAAGCGGTATTACACACCATGAAAACATTGGTCGTTCCTTCCCTTCACCGCAAAGCCGCGGTGATTCTTGCCGCGGTCATGCTTCCGGCGTCCTCCCTCCTGGCGCAGGAAGGATGTGGAGTCGAGGAGACAGAGGATCAAAATGGCCAGGGACTAGCCACGGCTTCTCCAACTCCATGTCAATCGCCAACGCCCGTTCCGGCGGGTACGCCATATATCCCGGACACGGCCTGGAGCACTGGAACAAAGCAGCTCGTCTGTATTCGCGTCGCTCTGACGGATTTAAGCCTCACGGGCCCGGTTACCGGAGACCAGAACACGCTGGCTACAGTCCGCACGCAATACCCGTGGTAACAGCGACCTCGCCCCCACGGTCATCCCCAGCGGTGCTCCGTTCCTGCTCCCGCACGACAGTACATACTACTCGGCCTCGAATCTGGGAAGTTATTGTGAGGCGCGGAAAGCCCTGCATGCGGATGCGGTCGCGGCGGCGAGTGCTGCGGGTTACAACGTGAACAGCTACGATCGCATCATGGTGCATCACCCGGCGTTCAATCTCAATGGTGGTAGTGGGGTGTCATATTCCGACATCAAAGGCAAGCGCATCTGGATGAACGGCGGCTTCAGTTGGCGGCTTGCCGCGCACGAGATCGGCCACTCCTATGGCTGCTGGCATGCGAATACGTGGCTGGTTACTGACGGAAACCCGGTTAGTCCACCGCAGCCCGTGGGAACCGGCACGCCGGACCCACGCGGCTATTCGGATTGGTTCGACATCATGGGCGGGAATGTCTATGCGAACAGCACTGATGCCGCCGCAATCGATTTCAATGAGCAATACAAGCACCAACTAGGTTGGATACCCAACCGAGTAAACACGCTCACGTCTGGAAATTATTACAACCTGAAGATTTACCGGTGTGACGATCCGAACGCCCTCGCAAGCAGTAGCAAGGCGGGATATTTCGCCGTCAAGTTCTCGAAAGACGCCACCTACGACTACTGGATCGGTTATCGTCGAAACTTCATCAACGCCGCGCAAGGCGCCTATGTAAAGTGGGCTAAAAAGACAAATCCCCAAACCTACTTGATCGACTGGGTGCCATCCACCAATGACCCTAAGTCTGGCGGTTATTTGGACGCTCCCGTTCCAGTAGGGAGCACTCTCTTTGATGGAGCAATCTCCATCCACCCGACATCAGCCGGGCAGGATACAAACGGCGATCAATGGATAAAGGTGACCGTGAAGGTTCCTTAAACACTAGATAATTTTGAGAATTACGGATGATCGATAGCCGGGCAAGAACTATGAAAACAAGGACCCATCACCGCAGAAAGACCGCTGCCATCAGCACTTCGCGCTGGGCGGCGTATGCTACAACTGGCGCTGCTAGCGCTTTTGGCTGCGCAGCAACGGCCGACGCGAATATTATCTACTCGGGACCGATAAACCACACGTTCAATGCAGCGCCGGGCGGCTTGTCGGTGGCGTCCTTCGAACTCGACCAGCCGGGACAGTTCCTTGTGGGCTTCCATCGTCGTTCGGACGGGGGCGTCAATGGGACTGCTGATGTTTTTCTTCTGCACTTTACGTCTGGAGGAGTTGCAGGTTTCATTGCAAACGCGCTCGCTTCAAATCAATACGCATCGAAGTTAAGCTTTGGCCAAAACATCAACACACGGCCGTTTGTCACCGGAGGCGGACTCCTGGCTCTTAATCCTGAGGGCCCTGAGGCGGTCGGTTACAACGCCCAGTGGCTGGACCCTGGCACTGGTTTCGTCGGTTTTCGCTTCAATGGCGGATCGGGTCTGCAGTATGGCTGGGCGCGGATCAACGCTGACGGGCAGCCGGGGAATAGCTTCACCCTGATCGACTACGCCTTCGCCGGTCCGGGCGAGCGTATCACCGCAGGTCAAACGACAACTGCATCGGTGCCCGAATCGGGCGGCTCGCTGGGCCTGCTCGCGCTCGGCTGCGCGGGTCTGCTGGCGTGGCGTACGTTGCGCGGCAGAGATGAAGGTCTCTAAAGGAACGCGAGAAAGCTCGAGCCACCCGCCGCTCCTGGAACGATACGGCTTTGCGATCGCGAGACCGCGCTCTGCCAAGTAGGAAGGACACTCCAGCACTTTGATTCCATTCCTGCGTTCCTCTTTGCCTGAGAGATCACGTAAGTTTAGCGCGTGAGCCAGCGGAAGGTTCTTCTCATCGGCTGGGACGCGGCCGATTGGGAGCATATCACCCTGCTGCTGGAGGAAGGGCTGATGCCGACGCTCGAGGCGTTCATCAATCGAGGGGTGATGGGCAATCTCGCCACGCTTCAGCCGATTCTCTCTCCCCTGCTTTGGAATTCGGTCGCGACGGGAAAGTTGCGGACAAACACGGCATTCATGGCTTCATCGAGCCGGACCCGGTGAACGGCGGGGTGCGGCCTTATACCAGCACCTCGCGCAAGACGAAGGCGCTTTGGAATATTCTCACCCAGTCCGGTCTGCACAGCAATGTCGTGGGCTGGTGGGCCAGTCATCCGGCTGAGCCGATCAAGGGGAATGCCTTCGGCGGGGTGCGGTTCGATCCCGAAGCGGTGCGCCGCTTTGGTGCTTCACAGGTGGCAAAATATTTTTTTACGAAAAAGCTCGACATTCAAAGCCAAACTTCATTTGCTCCTTGCTGCGGAGCAGTAGCTACACAGCATGAAAACCCCGGCGTTTCCTTGTATCCACGCCACATGGCGGTTCGCTCGCGGTAGGGTTCTTGGAGCGTTGGTGCTGTCTGCCTCGTCGCTTTTCGCTCAGGACGGATGCGGAGTGGAAGACCCCGACTCTTCTGGCCCGCTTGCCGCCACGAGCAGCGCCTGTCCTGCCGCGGCCCCTTCACCCACGCCTTACGTTCCTGGTCTGGCCTGGAGCACTGGAACGAAAACGCTGATTTGCATTCGCGTCAGCTTTAGCGGTGCGGGTTGTGATCCGCTGAAGAATGTTGTTCTACTTGAATATTAACGTGTGAGCGTCGCGCTCACCTAACCGAAGGAATACGATGAAAGTAACTACTCACAGCACGCGCAAGCCGGCTAGCATTCCTCACTCGCGCTGGGCATCCTACGCTACGGCGGGCGCTGCTGCTGCAATAGGCTGCGCTGCTCCGACCCAAGCCGATCTCATCTACTCAGGCTTGGTTAATCATCATTTCGAAGGCCGCTCCACCTTCCGATTTCAGTTAAATCAACCAGGAAACTCTTTTCTTCTTTCTCACGGCACTTCCGGTTTTGGAGTCAATGGAAGCGCGTTCTTCTCGCTCGTCCCGCCGATTGTGTCGGGAGCAGTTGCTGGCTTTTACGGAGGATACCGACAGTACGCATCAAAGTTAGGCTTTGGGCAAAACATCAGCGCCCGGCCTTTCGTTCCAAGGAACGGAATTTTGGCTATATCTTATGGCCAGGAAGGGGGCGCGCCCTATGACGCGCAGTGGCTTGAACCGGGCACAGGTTTCGTCGGTTTTCGATTCGATGGCGGGTCGGGCCTGCAATACGGCTGGGCCCGCATTCACGCCGATGGCCAGCCGGGAAATAGCTTTACCTTGATCGATTACGCCTTTGCCGATCCCGGGGAGCGGATCAGGGCAGGACAGACTTCTGCGAGCGTGCCGGAATCGGGCGGCTCGTTAGGTCTGCTCGCGCTCGGGTGCGCTGGTCTGCTGGCGTGGCGCGCTCGGCGGCAGCAAGCAGAAGCCTCTTAGCCATCGATGGACACGGATTTTCGCAGATAAGAGTTTCAGGGACCTTGCCCATCAGTGTTTCATCCGTGTTCATCCGAGGCAAGAAGAAGCCTTCCTCGGTTCCTGTCCTGGCAACAAGACAGACTCGCGGTGGCGAGCTCTCGTGAGAGATGAGGTAAATTAGGCGCGTGAGCGCGCGAAAGGTTCTGCTCATCGGCTGGGATGCGGCTGACTGGGAGCATATCACCCCGCTGCTGGACGGAGGGCTGCTGCCGACGCTCGACGGGTTAATCACCCGCGGCGTGATGGGTAATCTGGCCACGCTCCAGCCGATCCTATCGCCCATGCTC
>JBBSLW010000073.1:0-13406 GCA_038233495.1 Chthoniobacterales bacterium
CGGGTCGCATTCCCAGCCATCCCGTTGATGACCGATATCGCGACCATGACCGCGATCAGCAACGACATCGATTTCACCCGGGTCTATGTCAATCAACTGCGGCTGCAGGGCACGCCTAACGACGTCGCGATGGTCTTCAGCAGCAGCGGCAAATCGCCCAACCTGATTTACGCCCTCGAGGAAGCGCGGAATAAGAAAATGCTGACGATCGCCTTCTCGGGCAAGGATGGCGGCCGCTTCCCCGCGGTCTCGGATCATTGCTTCATCGTTCCCTCCTACAGCATTCATCGCATCCAGGAAGTGCATGCGACCGCCGTCCATATCATTTGGGATTTGGTGCACATCGCGTTAGGGGCAGAGGATGTCACCTGACCAGGCCTCGCCCGCGAACGAAACGGACCAGCCCGGCACGCACGCGAACCTGCTGACAGCGAGCTGCCCACTTCCGATTACCGACTACAAGGAGATCGTGCTCGCCCACGGGAGCGGGGGGAAACTGAGTCATCGCCTGATTTCGCAGATCATCGCGCCGCAGTTCGCCAACGACCTGCTCGCGCCGATGCATGACGGCGCCATCTTCTCGTTAGGCAAGGAACGCCTTGCCTTCAGCACGGATTCCTATGTCGTCAGCCCGATCTTTTTCCCGGGCGGGGACATCGGCAAAATGGCCATCCACGGGACGGTCAACGATCTCTCGATGTGCGGGGCGCGGCCGCTCTATCTCTCGGTCGGTTTCATCCTCGAGGAGGGGCTGCCGATGGAGGATTTCTGGCGGATCGTGCAATCGATGCGCGCGGCGGCCGATGAAGCCGGCGTCCAGCTCGTGACCGGCGACACGAAAGTGGTCGATCGCGGCAAGGCCGACAAAATTTTTATCAACACAGCCGGGATCGGCTCGGTCCGGGAAGGCGTCAAGATCCACCCGGCGCGTGCCACTCCGGGCGACAAGATCATCATCAGCGGTCAGATCGCAGTCCACGGCATCGCGATCATGTCGGTCCGGGAAGGGCTGGAATTTGAAACCGAGATCGCCAGCGACACCGCCGCCTTGAACGGGCTGGTGCACGATCTTCTCGATGCCTGCCTGGATGTGCATGTTCTCCGCGACCCGACCCGCGGCGGCGTGACCAGCGCCGTGACAGAGATCGCGCAATCCGCCGGCGTGGGCATCGTCCTGCAGGAGGCTTCGGTCCCGATCAGCGAAGAAGTGAAAGGGGCCTGCGAGATCCTGGGCCTCGACCCGCTCTACGTCGCGAACGAAGGCAAGTTAATCGCCATCGTCCCGGCGGCGGAAGCCGATGCGGCCCTCGCCGCGATGAAAAAACATCCGTTAGGCAAAGAGTCCGCCATCATCGGCGAGGTGGTGAGCGATCATCCCGGGTTTGTCACCATGACGACGCGGGTCGGCGGCATGCGAGTGGTCGACATGCTCTCCGGGGAGCAGTTGCCCCGGATTTGTTAGGCGCCCGCGGCCCGGGTGCGAGGTCCCTCTCCATCCTGGTGGCGGTCCCAGGAGGACAGGCGAAGAATCCGGCTCGCGTATATGTTGGCGATGATGAGACGGGTCTTTGGGCTGGAAACGGAATACGGGATCACGGTGGACGGGGCGGAAGCGGTCGACGTGGTGGCGGAATCGATCGAGCTGGTACGCGGTTACACCGAACACGGCGCCCACATGAAATGGGATTACGACCTGGAGGATCCGCATCGCGATGCCCGCGGTTTTCGGGCCGCGGAGCTGCTCCAGGACACGGATGAATCGGCTTATTTCGAGATCGACCGGAAGCGGCCGCTCAGCTTCGAGGAAATCAAAAGCGACCTCGTCCTGAGTAACGGCGCGCGTTTCTACAACGATCACGCGCATCCCGAATACTCCACCCCGGAATGCACCGGCCTGCGGGAACTGGTCGCGCAGGATAAAGCCGGCGAACGCATCCTGGCAGAATGCGCCCGGCGCCGAAACCTGAAATTACCTAACGAACAGGCGGTGCGACTCTACAAGAACAACACCGATTTCTCCGGGCACAGCTACGGATGTCACGATAACTACCTGATGCGGCGCGATGTGCCCTGGGACCAGATCGTCACCGGAGTGCTGCCTTTCCTCGTGACGCGCCAGATCTTTGCCGGGGCTGGCAAAATGGGGATTGAAACAGAAGGCGCAGCGGGGCAGCCCGGGACTTACCAGATCTCGCAGCGGGCCGATTTCTTTGCCGTCCTGGTCAGCATCGATACGATGAACCGGCGGCCGCTCGTCAATACCCGCGATGAACCGCACGCCGACGCGAGCCGCTACCGGCGTTTCCACGTCATCCTCGGCGACGCCAACATGAGTGAGTGGGCGACGGCGCTGAAAGTCGGCACGATGGCTCTGGTCCTCGATCTGATCGAGCGCGGGCGGGCTCCGCAGATTGAGATCGCCCAACCGATCGATGCGACCAAATCGATCAGCCGGGATCAGACTTACGACTGGATTATCGAGCTGCGAGATGGCCGTAAGATCTCGGCGATTGAAGTGCAGCGGATCTACCTCGCGGCGGTCCGGGAATCGATTCAGGGGATGAGTGCGGAGACGGACTGGCTGTTAGGCGAGTGGGAGACGGTCTTGAATGAGCTGCAGCGTGATGTGCGCCTCTGTCGCGATCGGGTTGATTGGGTCGCGAAGAAGGAACTGCTCACCGCACTCCAGGGTGAGGAAAGTCTTTCCTGGTCCGATCCCTGGTTGCAATCGATCGATCTGGAGTACCACAACATCGATCCCGACGCAGGCCTCTATTACGAATTGATCCGCCAGGGTACGATGCGGCGGCTGGTCACCGAGGCGGAGGTCAAGCAGGCCATCTTCGCGCCTCCCGCGGCGACGCGAGCCTACTTTCGAGGGCGGTCGGTGGCGCGTTTCAACTCCCAGATCAAATCGATCCAATGGGACGAGATCGTCTTCAGCGACGACGGCGCTACCCAACGGGTCAAGCTGGCCGAACCAAATGATAATCCGCGGCTCGCGGCCCTGAATGGAGCAGCACGCGACGCCGCGGATTATCGAGAGTTTATCCAGACGGTGGCGGCGCTTTAGGCGGCGCCCCGTGCGGAAGAGTTTTGCCTAACGGTCTAGCTGTTCGCTTTGCGGCGAGCCGCCCAGCGGGCTTTCATCATTTGCGAGAGCTTCTTGCGGCCGGCGGCGCTGATTCCGCCCTTTTTTTTGGCCGAAGATTTTTTAGCCGACGATTTCTTGGCGCTGGCGGCCGGAGCACTGCTGCCCTGACCAGCCTTGGCCCGAGCCCAACGAGCGCGGGCGGCGGCGGCGATCCGTTCGCGGCCGGCGGCAGACAGGCCGCCACGGCGTTTGCGCGGGGTAGCCGGTTGGGTGATGACCAAGGTGGCAGTGCCAGAGCTAGTCGGCGCGCGTGAACCGCGCAGGAGACTGTCGAGTTGATTCTGCAGTTGGTTGATTTGCTTTTTAAGATCAACTGCTTCTTCCAGTTGTTTGAGAGATACGTCCATGGCGCAGTTATAAGCCATGATCGGGATTGAGCAAGCGATGTTTGCTCTAACTGGGGCGAAACTTTTTCTACTTCGAACGTTGAAGGACCAACCTGTCTTTGCCCTCGAGAGTCCTAGTAGAATGGCCGCGCTAGTCCCAGGTGATGAGGCGAAGCTCATGAGCCTGGAGAAGATGCGGATAAGTCGGGATGACCCGCACACTAAATCCATAGGTGCCACTTTCTCCTGCCGGGATGGACCCTTCGTAGAAGTAGTCGCCCTCATCGCCCACCCGTCGGCTCTCGGCCAGCATCGTCACCGTGGGATGACGCAAGGTGTCGTTCTCAGCTTCGCCATGATAAGCCTCGACCCGGACATGTTTCGGGTCGACCGCGCCGAGATGGACCCGGGCGGAAACACGGAGGACATCCCCCACGGGGATCCGTTGCCGGTCTTTGTTAATGACCTGCACATCGCTGATTCGCACCTGCGGCCAGTCTTTCCGCATCTGGGCTTTCCACTGACTCAGAAGCGTGGCCGCGCGCCAGCCATCGCGACGGAATTCGGCATGCGCTTTCGCGGCCGGGAGATAAAGGCGCTCGGTATATTCCTGCACCATCCGATGAGTGTTGAAGACCGGAGTGACGCTACGGATGGATTCCCGCATCAGCTGCAGCCAGGCCAAAGGCAGCTTCCCATCGGGCTTCGCGTAATAGAGCGGGATGATCTGGTTCTCGAGCAGTTGATAGAGACTGGCGGCGTCGACCTCATTCTGGAATTCGCTGTCGCCGTCATCGATCTCGGCTCCGATGGCCCAGCCGTTTTTGCCATTGTAACTTTCACACCACCAGCCATCGAGGACGCTGAGGTTGAGGCCGCCGTTAGGCGGAAGTTTCATCCCGCTCGTGCCGCTCGCTTCGAGCGGACGGAGCGGGTTGTTCAGCCAAAGATCGACCCCCTGGACGAGACGGCGCGCAATATAGGTGTCGTAGTCCTCGACAAAGACGATGCGGTCATGAAAGCCCCGTTCGCGCGTCAGTTTGTAGACCTGCTGGATGAGCGCCTTGCCGCCTTCGTCGCGGGGATGAGACTTTCCGGCAAAGACGAACTGCACCGGCCGGGCGAGGTCATTCAACATGCGCAACAACCGGTCCGGGTCACTAAAGAGCAGGGCCCCGCGCTTGTAAGTGGCGAAGCGACGCGCGAAACCAATCGTGAGGATTTCCGGGTCGAGGATGGCGTTGACGGAGCGGAGCGCCTCGGGCGATTCGCCGAGGCGTTCCCGTCGCGCGCGGACCCGGGCACGGACGAAATTTACGAGGCGGGCCTTGAGTTTCTGGTGAGTCTCCCAGAGCTCCTCATCGGGAATCTCAATCACGCCGCGCCAGAACTCCGGCTCGGTCAGGTGTTCTTCCCAGGCTCCGAGATACTTGGTGTAAAGGGCGGAGAATTCCGGCGCCATCCAGGTCTTGGTGTGGACGCCGTTGGTAATGCTGGTGATCGGCACCTCGTGCGTGGGCACTCCGGCCCAGACATCCTTCCAGAGGGACTGACTCACTTCGCCGTGCAATTTGCTGACTCCATTGGCGTGCCGGCTCATGCGCAGCGCGAGAATGGTCATGCTAAAGCTCGCCACCGGGCCGGTCGTGGTTTGTCCAAAACGGAAGAGCTCGTCAAAAGGGATCTGGAGTTGATTCGCGAAGTCGCTGAAGTAGCGCACCATCATCTCGCGCGGGAAAGAATCGTTCCCGGCCGGCACCGGAGTATGCGTGGTAAAGACGTTGGCCGAAGCAACAACCTGTAGCGCGGAATAAAAGTCGAGGTTGTTCTCCGTCACATGCAACCGGATGCGCTCGAGAGAAAGAAAGGCCGAGTGCCCTTCATTCATGTGAAACACTTCCGCCTCATGCCCGAGCGCGCTGAGCGCCTTGACCCCGCCGATCCCGAGCACGATCTCCTGGCGCATCCGCATCTCGAGATCGCCGCCGTATAACTCCGCCGTGATCAGGCGGTCCTCCGCCATGTTCTCCGGAATATCCGTGTCGAGGAGGTAGAGTTTGACCCGGCCGACGCGCAGCTCCCAGAGCTTGGCAAAGACCTGCCGCCCTAACAATGGCACCGCCACGAGCAGGATCTCATCCCCGCGCAGGACTTCGCGGATCGGCAGATGATGGAAGTTCTGGTTCAGGTTGATCGCTTCTTGCCAGCCCTCCTTGTTGATCTGCTGCTTGAAATAACCGTGCCGGTAGAGCAGCCCGACCGCGACGAAATTCAGATCGAGATCACTCGCCGATTTGCAATGATCGCCGGAAAGGATGCCAAGGCCGCCGGAGTAATTCGGGATCGACTCGTGGAACCCAAACTCCGCCGAGAAATAGGCGATCGGTTTTTTGATCTCGCTGCCCGCGCCTTTCTTTCCGTAGGTATCCTTGCGCGCGAGATACTTCTTATAGGCAGCGTGCACCTCCGCCAGCTCGCGCAGAAAAACTTCATCCTCCGAGACCTCGACGAGCCGTGCCTGGCGCGAGAGCTGGAGCATCCGGACCGGGTTGTGATTCGTCCGATCCCAGAGATCGGGATCGAGATGACGAAAGAGCCGGCGGGCCGATGGCTCCCAAGTCCACCAAAGATTGAAAACCATCTCGCGCAGCGGCTCGAGCTTGGTCGGTAGGTTGGGGATGACGTTGTAGGTCTGAATATTCGGCATGACGAAAAAAAGCGTGGCCCGTGAAACAGAGGCGGAAGTCTGGCAGCAAAATGAATAGCAGCAAGCATTCCGTCGGGCCGGACGATTGACGGAGCGGGCGGGAGAGATTGCTAGGACGCCGGCTGCCGGCGCTGGGCGGCGAGAATCACGCCGATCCCCACCCCGGTAACGAAGCCGCTGAGATGCGCGGCGAGACTAACCTGCGGCGTTGAAAGATCGAACGCAGTCTGCAGGGCCACGATCACGATCAGATTGCGCAGGCGACGCCCGGCGAGGGGAGATTGCCGATGCCGCAGCAGGAGGCCCGCGGAAATTCCGATCACTCCCATGACGCAACCCGACGCGCCGACGAGGAGGTCGGCATCGGTCAGCCTTAGGGCGCGCAGGAGGACGACCCCGGCGCTCGAGCCGAGGCCGGCGAGGAGATAGCCAAGGGTAAACTTGAGCGAGCCAATGAGCCGTTCAAGCTCGGGGCCGAGGAGATGGAGCGCGTAGAGGTTGAAGGCCAGATGGAGCGCGCCGTAGTGCAGGAAGAGCGCGGTCAGCAGCCGCCAGTATTCGTGCCTGACGATGACCGCGTCGGGCTCGAGCGCGCCGAGCAGTTGCAGGGTGCGGGTATTAGTCGCGCCGCCCAGCATCAGCTCCACGACGAACATCGCGACATTCAGGAGAATCAGCGCCCAGACCGCCGGCGCGCCACTCGGCTGCTCGCGGGCTCCGGCCGGGCGGACCGCCGCCGTGTCGTGCACGAGCTGCCCGAGATGCATTTCGGCGGAGGGCAGGAGCGAAGCGAGCCGCGGAGGATGCGCCAGCCGCCGCGCGATCGAGCGGAGCAAGGTGGCATCGCGGGTCGTCGCGCGTACTTGCTCGAGGCGGGCCCGTGCCGCCGCGACCTTTCCTTCCGCCGCTTCCGCCGTGGCCAGCCAGAATTGCTGGCTCGCGAGCGACATCGCGCCAACCCTTCTACGCAGCAGCCTAACGAGCTCCGGAGTGCGCCCGCAGAAGGCGAAGGCGAGCGCGAGATTGAAAGCGAGCGGCGTGCTTTTCGCGACGTCATCCGTCTCTGCCCGCGCGTCGAGCTCGGAAACCAGATCATCCAGCGCGCCGGTCTCGCCCAACGCGCGCAGGTAAAGGGAGTAGACCGGCGGATTTGACGTCACCCGGTAATCGCGCCGGCACCATTCCACCAGGCCCGGCCAGTTCTCGGTCAGTGCAAAAGTGAGCGCGGTTGCATACCGACCGGCCGGGGTGGGCGCGCTCCGCTCCGCGGTCAGGCGATCGAGCGCGAGATCGAGGCGGCCGCGCCCGGCCAGCTCGAAACAATACAGAAGGGAAGGCCGGTAAGGCGTGTCGGGCCAGGGATGGAGAATTTGCCTAACGAACGCAATGTGCCGTGCGCGCACAAAATTCCCGGCCAGGAGCAGGTCGTCGATTTGCCGTTCTGCGAGCGAGGGCAGGAGAAGAAGCAAAAGCCAGCACGTGCCCCCGATGAAGCCGGCCACGGCCGGGACCAGGAGCCAGGCCAGGAAGCAGACTGCGAGGACGAGGAACGAAGCGATCCGCCACCCGTGGTTGCGCGGGTTGCGCAGCCGGGCGATCCGCACCAGCAGAATGAGTGGCGAGACGACCGCGATGAAGAGCAGGATGTGATTGAGATCGAGCAAGGTTTCGAGCGGTACAGACCGGATATTGCACGTCCGTTGTTTCCCTCTTTTGTCAAACGCCGCGCCGGCGCAGTTTTCCTGCTTTTCGCCGGCGCGCCATCTCGCGCATAGTGCGTGGATGCGACTGAGCGTGACGAACTATCTCGACGTGATTTCTTCCTGGTGTCATTGGGCCATTCCGGCCTGGCAGGCACTGCGCGCGCGTTACTCCGGGCAGGTCGATTTCCATTGGAAAATCGCGCTGATGGACGCGACCGGGCTGCCGCCGACTCGTGCGGAGCTGGAGTGGTATTACCGGCGAAGCGGGTTGATGATGCGCTCCCCGGTGCAACTGGACGCGAGCTGGATGGAAGAGGGCCGCCCCGAATATCTCGAGCCCAATTGCATCGCGGAAGCGGCCCGCGATTTGGGCATCGAAGACGACCGGACCTGGATCGCCCTGAGCACGGCGGAGCTGCACGAAGGGAAGCGGATTCAGGATTGGAAAATCGGCGCGCAGATCGCGGCGGCCGCGACCGGGCTGGAAGAGAAAACGTTGCTCGAGCGCGCCCAATCGCCGGCGATCGAGGCGCGCGTTCGGCAGAGCACGGCCGAGTTTCACGCCCTCCAGGTGACGCAGCGGCCCACCTTCGTGATCGATTCGCCGATCGGTGATCGCGCGGTCTTTTCCGGTTTCGCGAAGGCGGCGCCATTGAGCGCGACCCTCGACGCCATGCTCGACGATCTTGTCGCCTACCAATCGCACGCCGCGCACTTCGGCGCTTCACCCCCGTCGCGTTGACAAAGCAGGCTCGGTCTCGATTGTTTCCGCAGCGATGAGCCTTGACCTAAACAGCCTCCTCAAAGAATGGCCCCACGAGTCCGGCGCGATCAAGGTCAGGAAGGTGCCGGGTCTTGATGGCCGGGAAAAATTGCAGCTCCGGATCGATCTCGGGCTGCTCCAGATGGAGATGGACGGCCGGCCCGATGGCCAGCGCCCGCACAACTGCGAATCGTATCTTGTCTACCACCAGCGCCGCGCGCTTCGCGCCGCCGAGCGGGGGGAAGATTACGAGCTCACGCCCGAGCAATGCAGCGAGCTGCAGCAGGAAGGCATCCAGTATTATCACCGCTACCTGAGCCTCTTTCAGATCGATGAATTCGAGGCCGTAATTCGCGACACGCAACGCAATCTCGACCTCTTCACCTTCGTCGATGAACACAGCGAGCGGGAGGAACTCGTCTGGAGTTTCCAGCAATTTCGCCCCTACGTCCTGATGATGAATACCCGCGCCCGCGTTTCAATTCTGCTCGCGGACGGGCAATTTGCCGACGCGATGCGCGAGATCGAAAGCGGTCGCGACCGGATCAGCGAGTTTTACCAGCAATCGGCTTTTCCGGAGCTGGAAGCGAAAAGCTCGGAGATCGCTTTCCTTGACGAATGGCTCGAGGAAGTGCGAGCCCGGCGTCCGCTCTCGAAACTCGAAGTGATGGAGAGAGAAATGGAGCGCGCCATCCAGGGCGAGCGCTACGAGCGCGCGGCCGAGCTGCGCGATGCCATCCGTCTGATCAAGGCGCGACCCGAAGTCTAGCGCACGCTGTAAACTTCGATCAGCGCATTGCCCGTCGTGCTGTCGAGGCCGCGCACGATGGCGGTGTAACTGCCTTCCGGCAGAGCGATGTAAACCGCCGCCTCCAGCGGGTCGTTAGGCGCAAGCCCGGTCGCTTCGATTTGCGCCGCCTGCGTCTTTTCCCAGTCGTCGTTCGACGCGATCAGCGCCCCGCTCCCGTCATAGACCTCGACCGTCGGGTCGGCCAGCGTGTTCGAGACGCCGAAATCCCCCAGCGACGGTCCGAGCGCGCGGATCAGGACCGCATTGTTCACGACCGCGCTCCCGCCGACGATGAACCCGCCGATGAGCACGCCATCACCGGTCTGAACGAAACCGCGCGTGCTGATGTTGCGCAGCTTTTCCGTGCTCGGCTCGAAGGCGATGAAGTTTGGCCCGGAAAGTCCGCTCGCAAAAGTCGAGCGGGCGCCGGCCGGGGTGATCTTCTCGATGATGCCGTTGTTGAATTCCGCCGCGTAAAGATTGCCGTCGGCATCGAAGGCGAGCCCGATCGGGGCGTCGATATTGCTCACGAAAACGCTCCGCACGCCCGCCGGCGTGATCCGGTCGATCGTCGCGTCGAGCACTTCGGAAACGAAGAGATTGCCGGCCCGGTCGAAAGCGAGGCCGGTCGGCCCGCCAAGGCCGGAGGCGAAGATCGTTTTTTGCCCGGCCGGGTTGGTCCGCGTGATCGTGCCCGCCTGTTGATCGGCCACGTAGAGATCGCCCGCGCGATCGAAGGCGAGCCCGAGCGGAACGGCGAACCCGGAGGCAAACGTGGTCAGCGTTCCATCGGCGGAAACTTTGGTCACATCGCCGAGATTCAGTTCCGCCACGTAAAGGGTGCCCGCGCTGTCGAAAGCGATCCCCTCGGGAACCTCGAGGTTGCTCGCGAACGTGCTCCGGCTGCCGTTAGGCGCGTATTCATAGATGACGTTGCTGCTGGCGTCCCCGACGAAGAGACTGCCGCGCGCGTCGAAGGCCAGCCCCTCCGGCTCGGCCAGTGAATCGGCAAAGACGAATTTGCTGCCGTTAGGCGTGATTTGATAAACGAGCCCGCCATTCAGGCTGGTCACGTAGAGATCGCCCTCGATCGCCTCCGCGGTGAAAGGCAGGAGGCCGGCGGCGAGAATGGTGCAAAGCAGGAAGATTTTTTTCATCGGGATTTTAAGAATGGTTCGGTCAGTATACCGCGACGGTGAGTGCGACAAGGGCTTTGGTTGAATCGGTTGCGTCCGGCCGGGTCGCTTGCTTCGAAGAGAGAGCGTTGCATCCTGTAACGCCGATTTTCCCCGCAGCAGCCCGACCAATGTCCAATCCCGATTCCAGTTTAACCGCGCGCAAGGAGCGCTGGGCCCGCAAAATGAGCGGGAAAGCCAAGCCCACCGTGCGCTCGGAAAGCCGACTTCCGCCCGGGCAGCATCTCACGCCCGGCTTCCCCGTCCTCGACCTCGGGGTGCGCCCCGAGATCTCGCTGAGCGACTGGTCGCTCGAGGTCGGTGGCCTGGTCGAGCAGCCGCAGACTTTTTCCTGGGCGCAGTTCAACGCCCTCCCGCAGTTCGAGGACGTGAGCGATTTCCACTGCGTCACGACCTGGAGCAAATTCGATTGCCGCTGGCAGGGCGTCGCTTTCTTCACCCTTGTAGGTCTCGTTAGGCCAAAGCCGGAGGTGCAGCATGTTCTCTTCAGCAGCTACGACGGTTACACGACCAATGTGCGCTTGGCCGATTGCCTTGATGACGATGTCCTGATCGCGACCCGGTTCGACGGCAAACCGGTCACGCGCGAGCATGGCGGCCCGGCCCGGATCATCATCCCGAAGCTTTACGCCTGGAAGGGCGCCAAGTTTGTGAAGTCGATCGAGTTCGCGGCCGAGGATAAACTCGGCTTCTGGGAAGTGCGCGGCTACAGCAACACGGCCGATCCCTGGACGGAAGACCGCTTCTCGTGAGCGGCCCGCCGCCCGCCCCGGCCCCGCGCCAACTCGCGATCATCGCAGCCTTTGCGGCGCTCTATCTCATCTGGGGTTCGACTTATCTCGGGATCCGGTTTGCGATCGAATCGATGCCGCCGCTCCTCATGGCGGGAGTACGATTTTTTATCGCCGGGATGATCATGTATGGCATCGCGGCCTGGCGGGGCGCGCCGCGTTCTTCTTTGGCGGAATGGCGGACCGCCTTCCTCGTCGGCGCCTGTCTGCTCTTTTTCGGGAACGGCTCGGTCACCATCGCCGAGCAGTGGGTTGCCTCCGGGCTCGCCTCGCTCCTTGTCGCGACCGTCCCGATTTACATCGCGCTCCTCGCCTGGCTGACCGGCTCCGCGCCCCGGCCGCGGCCGCTCGTCTGGCTCGGGCTGGCCGGGGGTTTTGTGGGGGTCGGCATCCTCGTCGGGCCCGCGCTTTTCGCGCCGCCCGTGGCCGGTGCGCGCCATGGCGGCCTCGGCATGCTCATTCTTCTTTTCGGGTCGCTCCTTTGGTCGATCGGCTCGCTCTATTCGCGCCGGGCACGCAACTCCAGCTCGCCGATTCTTTCCTCCGCCCAGACCATGCTCTGCGGTGGCGCCCTCATGATCATCGCCGGTCTCGTCGCCGGGGAGGCGCGCGACTTCCACTTTCGCCAGGTCACCGCGCTCTCGTTAGGCGCGTTTGTTTATCTCATCCTGATCGGCGCGATCGTCGGTTACACCGCTTACATCTGGCTCCTGCGCCATTGCGATCCGGCCAAGGTCGCCACCTACGCCTACGTCAATCCGGTCGTGGCCGTGCTCCTCGGCGCCTTTTTTGCCGGCGAGACGCTCTCCGGCCGCACCGTCCTGGCCGCGGCCATCATCGTCGGCTCGGTCGCGGTCGTGATTACCGCCCAACAGGCGAAGGAAAAAAGTGCGGCGCCGCTCACCGCGGCAGTTGCGCGAGTGGAGTAACTCCAGCTAATAGAGCGGAACGGAATGAAGCCGGAAGACGCCAAAGCGGTCTCCGCCCTCCAGGCAAACTGGCGCGCGGAGCGGGAGACCGCGCTCGTGTATCGCGACCTCGCCGCGAATGAAGCAGACGAAAAGCGGCGCGGCATTCTCCTCCGAATGGCGGAGGCGGAAGAACGCCACGCCGTTCGTTGGGAAAAAAGGCTGGCCGAACTGGGGGCACCGCCGCCGGAGTTGTCCGACGGTTTCCGGCGCAGATTCAATCGCTGGTGGAATCGCGCGGCCGGAGCCGAGGTCGCAATCCGCCGGATGGAAGCGGCCGAGGATCGCGACAAGGAACGCTACCAGGCGCAGCGCGCCGGCGAGCTCGGCGGGACCGAGGAAGAAAAGGAAGTCCTCCGCCAGACCGCGCTCGAGGAAAAGGCGCACTCGCGCATTCTCAACACGATGAGTGCGTCCACCTTGTCGTTAGGCCCGAAAGGTTTGCTCGACACCATTCTGAAGCGTGAACGCTGGCACGGGCGCGGCGGCGGCTGGGTGGGGGACGCGATTTACGGCGTGAACGACGGGCTCGGCGCGGTCTTCGGCATCGTCTCGGGCGTGGCCGGCGCGACCAATAACCAGCAGCACGTCATCCTCATCGCCGGTCTTGCCGGGATGATGGCTTCGGCCCTTTCGATGGGCGCCGGGGCCTACCTCGCGAACAAGAGCGAGCAGGAAATCTACGAGGCCGAAATCGCGCGCGAGAAAGCCGAGGTCGAGGAAAACCCCGAGGAAGAAATCGAGGAGATGGCGCTCTTCTACCAGCTCCAGGGCTTTTCGCCGGAGGAATCGCAGCGGATGGCCGAGCGCCTCGCCGAGCAGCCCGAGCAGATGGTCGCGGCCATGGCGCAGAGCGAGCTCGGCCTTTCCCAGCACCACTTCCCTAACCAATGGACCTCCGCCTTTTCCGCCGCGCTCTCGACCGCGATCGGCGCTTTCATCCCGATCATCCCGTTCTTTTTCATGAGCGGTTTCCCGGCCGTGATCGCCGCCTTCATCATCAGCATC
>JBBSLW010000074.1:0-12796 GCA_038233495.1 Chthoniobacterales bacterium
GGAATCGCGTCCAGCTTCACATTGCGTAGGGCAACGACGCCTCCCAGGATCAGGAAAAGGGTGGCGATGACGACGAGGAAAGCGTTGCGCGCGCACCAACTGATCAATCGCTCGATGGCGGTTGGGCGAGGTTCTGCAGTAACTGCCGACGGCGCCGTTGCCGATTTCGCCTCTGGTGGCGGCAAGGTGGGTGCGGCCATACTACTTTATCTCTCCCGCGTTTCCGATCTGACCCTGCGCTTCGCCGCAAGACGTCATGGCAGTGCCCATGAACGGATTTTTCGCGGTAGCGTCCGCCTGCATCCAGTCAGCGCGTGACTGCTTCCACATTGGGCAATGGAAAACCGTGAGCGGCGCGGCCAAGGGCGGCGGGTAGGCTTTGAACAAATCGACCAGAGCGGAACTGAGTTCTCCAAATTGTTTCCGCGCTTCTGTAAGGTCTTCTCCGGCCCGAAAGGCAGTGGCACATCGCTCGATGATGTTTAGCTGCTTTGCGAAATCTTCGGCTCTTTGCGGCGGAGCTAGAGCTGGGTCTTTGAGTCGGTCGAGTTGCTTCTTAAAATCCGCCGCCGCTTCGAAGACGCCGGCCGTCGAATCGCGCGTTAGCGGTTCATACATTCTTTTGTAAGCGTCGATTACGGCAGTCGCGACCGGTGCCGCTGCCTTCGGAAGTGGTGCCGCTTCCGTCTGGGCAGCGTCGGTTTTGTTATCCGCTTCGCTACTGCCACTGGCCGCCGCTTTGAGCTGACTCTCGCTGTCGAGGAGGAAGTTGCCGTTGACCACGACCTTCTCTCCGGTTGCGAGTCCCTTTCGGACCACGAAGTCGTCGCCAACTTTCGGACCGAGCTGAATTTCCTTCGGCACAAACAGTCCCTTCTCCTGCTGGACAAAAACGTATTGCCGCTTGCCGGTATCGAAGAGCGCCGAAGCGGGAATGACTAACTCCCGCCCGAGATCGGCCTTCAACTCGACGTTGGCGTACATGTCCGGCTTGAGCACGCCGTCGGGGTTATCGAGCACGACGCGGATCTTCGCGGTGCGGGTCTGGCCTTGCAGATAGGGATAAATGAAATCGACCTTGCCCGTAAACGTGCGGTCAGGATAAGCCGTCAATGTTACCTCAGCCTGCTGACCCACTTTCACGAGCGGCAGTTCGTATTCGTAAATCTCCGCCTCGACCCAGACGCGCGAGAGATCGGCAATCCGGTAGAGCATCGCCGTGGGTTGAATCATCTTGCCCGCGACGACTTCTTTTTGCAGGACGGTGCCGGCGAAGGGCGCCACGATTTCCATCGTCGGCTTCGCCGTCCCGGAAGTTTCCAGCGCGTTGATCTGCTCGTCCGTAATACCGAATAGCTCCAAACGTTTCCGTGCCGACTCGAGCACGGAATCCGCCCCGCTTGCACGCGTCGCGCCGTACTCTCCGCGAGCGCCTTTGGCCTTACGTGCGTTGCGCCAGGCGAGCAGAAAATCCTGTTTGGCCGAGTAAAGATCGGGACTGTAAAGCTCCATCAACGGCTGCCCGGCCTCGACGTGTGCGCCCGGGGTATCGACAAAGAGTTTTTCCACCCAGCCCATAACGCGGCTGTTCAGGTCGGCCACCTTGCTTTGGTCGTAGGTGACTACACCCACCGCGCGAACAGAACGATCCACATTGCTCGTTTTGACCGCGACGGTGCGGATGTTAACGAGTTGCCGTTGTTGATCGGTAAGATCGACGGCCCCGCGCCCCGGAATGCCCGCCGCATCTGCTTTGCGGACCGGCTGCAGCTCCATCCCGCAAATCGGACAATTCCCAGGCTTATCCGAAACGATGTTCGGATGCATCGAGCATTGATAAAGCTGTTTGTCAGCCGCTTCGGCGGCGTGGGTATGACCGCTTTGTGTCTCTTGCGCCATCGGTGCCTTTTCCTTTTTGCCGCAACCAGCGATGGCTACTGCGGTAAGAACGCAGAGGCCGGCGAGGAATAACTGACGAGAAGATTTATTCATTTCGAGACTCTCTGTTCTTTCGTAATTTGAACTCGTTGCGCGGCGCGCAAATCGAGTCCGATGGCGCGCTCCAACATCGCCAGCGCTTTGGCGAGATCGGTCTCGCTTGTGATCAAGCCGAGACGGAAGTTGAGGAGCGAACGCTCCGTATCGAGAAAATCGATCAGGCTTGTCTTGGCCGCTTCATAGCCGGCGCGGGAGGCATCATAAGTTTGCTGCGCCTGGGGCAGAAGGTTCTGCCGGTAAAGCTCGATCTGATCGCGTGCCGTGGTGGCCTGAAACCACGCGTCGCGCACATCGGCCTCCACATTGTTGGCCATGTTCTGCTGCGCCTCGCGACTGGCGGCCAGGTTCTTGCGCGCTTCGCGCTCCTCGGCATTGAGCTTCCCAAACCAGATCGGCACGTTGACGCTGATCGATCCCAGAACCGCGTCATGCCCGTTATCCGGCGGATCGACAAAGATGTTGCGGTTAACCTGCGTGTAATCGACGCCGAGCGTGAAGTCGGGCAGCCGATCTTTGCGCGCCAAAGCGAGCGAAGTTTCGTTGCGCTCGATCGCGACATTCGCTTCCTGTAGATCCTGCCGGTACTGCACCGCGAGCGCGGTGGCGCGATCGAGTGTCAGCGGCAGAGCGACCTCGAGATTCTGCGACACCGCGATCGGCGTCTTTGCCGACACGCCGCGGAGCGCATTCAGCCGCGCCTGCGCCATTTCGCGCAACTGCACCAATTCGAGCAGACGCTTCTCGATCTCCGCAGAAGAAAGCTGCGCCTTGAGCACGTCCTGTTGCTGCACCGTGCCGGCTTCATATTTGGAGCGCGCCGATTCGAAGGTCTGCTGATAAAGATCAACCTGTTCGCGCAGAATTCGGCGCGTCTCGTCCACACGATAGAGATCGTAGTAAGCGATTTTCGCGCGCATGATCAGCTCACGCGCCAAGGTCTGATATTGCCAAAAAGATTGGAGCGCTTCCTGCCGCGAACGCTTCGCGGCTAACGAGAGCTTCCCTGGGAAAGGAATCTTCTGCGAAAGCCCGACCTTCTGGTTTTGCGCGCCGACGCGCGTCTCTACGTTGTCGAAGAAGTAGCCGTAGCTGAGCATCGGATCTGGCAGACTGCCTACGATCCGAGGACGTTCCTTCATCGCCTCCCATTTCAGTCGGGCTGAATTGAGCGACGGATTTTTGTCCAGGACCTCACGCACGAGCCGGTCGAGCGGCTCCGCGTGGGCAGAGATGGAGACTAAGAGACTAAAAAATAGGATGATTCGTTTCATAAGATTCAAGGACTTCGTGCCGATGAGACGGACGAAAGGAGTGCCGTGAGAACGGCAGACTGCGCTGGTTAACGCCTTTGAATCAGATGAGGAAGATGCCGGTCACCGCGAGGGGCGGTGGCGAATGGGCAACGAGAGACGGTCGCGACTGCAGCGCGACGGGAGGTGCCGTGGGGAAAACAATTGAACTAACGAATTGGCTGGGAGCAGGAACGGTGGCGGGCGCGCTGGCTACCGCCGTCGGGGTGGAAGGATGTTGCGCGCTGTCACCCGAGATGACGCAGCAGCTCATGGCGGCGCAGCAGCCGTCGACCAGCGACGCCTGGTGCGAAGCGGGCTCCGGGCAGCAACGCAAGTTCGCGGCATTCACCGGTGCCTGCACGAGGGCAAGGCCGATAGCGAGCGCGAGAAGGAGCTTACCGAACATGCTCCTTAGTAGCACGAATCCGGCCGTAGTCGAGGGTCATGACGCTTTTGCCTGAGCCATCTGTTTGTGCGCGCGGTCCACACTCCGCGAACGCAACGCGCCGTGCACTCCCATGATCAAAGCGAGCGAGAAGTAGATAAAACCGGCCCAGCCTAACTGCCGCGGTCCCACCGTGAGCGCGATCACGGTCGAGGCAATGCCGATCGTCGCCTGGCAAAGCAGACCACCGATTTCCCAGCGCGTATCGACCCTTTCCACCTCGGTCAAATCGACTTCATCCCGATGTCGGTAACCTTGCCAGTAAAGCAGCGCGAGCGCGCCGAGGGCCGCGGTGCCGACGCCGTAGATCACAAACAAAGTCGCGGCGTCACTCGCCGTCATCGGACCCGGAAGCCATCCGCCGGCGAGGCTGCCTGTTTCATCCGCGCCTCTCGCAGCAGGCCCCCCAGTCCTAACGACCGGGCGAAGGATGGACAAGAGTTTTAGGCCGCGCGTCGGCCCGCGCGAGATGCACCCGCGCGGACCCCGGGCTTTGTTATTGTTTATCCATCCGCGTCCCGCAACAGCAGGTCGGGGCATCGGTCCCGGCTTCTTCCGCCGAGGTCCCCTTTGTCACTTTCACTTCGCACCCGCAGTTGCTCTCCGGGCATCGATAAGTTGCTCCTTCTTCCAGCATAATCCTTCACCTCCTTTTGCTTGTTGATAAATAAAAGCGTCGCCGACTCGTGAGTCGCGTCTGCGACACCAGTGGCCGTCTCCACCGCGCAGGAGAGCAACGGTGAAACCGGACAAAAGAAGATCGCCTTTGGGAGGACGATCGGATTCAGAAGACTCTCTTCTTCCTTAGGAAGCCGCCGGAACGGTCTCGGCAAGTGGTCCGACGGGAAGAACCGGACGCTTTTTCTGGAGAAGATCGAGCAGGGCGGTATTCAGATAGAGATGATGCCGGCCCGAGATGCGATCCTGCAGGAAACCGCCGGAGTTCAGCTGCTGAAGGTAGCGGCTGGCGGTGGTATAATGGACTCCGAGCGTGCGACCAAGATGGGCCGGCGTGGTAATCGGAAAGGAAAAAAGCGCCTCCATCAACTCGTGCGAGTAAAGGCGCTCATGTTTTTCACGCATCTGTTCCTTATAAGAATTGAGCAACGCCATCACATCGAAAAGCAACGAACGCGTTTCGATCGCCTGCTCGTAGAATCCACGCAGAAGAAAGACGATAAAAGCTTTCCATTCCTGCTTGGCGGTCACGTAACGAAGGAGGCGATAATACTCAGGCCGATGACGAATGATGTAGCCGCTGATGTATAGGATCGGCCATTTCAAAAGACCGGTCGCGTTGAGTTGCAGCACCATCAGCATCCGACCGCACCGGCCATTGCCGTCGGCAAAGGGATGAATGGCTTCAAACTGATAATGAGCCAGGGCCGCGCGGATCAACGGGTCGATGCTTTCGTCGCGCGTGTTCGCGAATTTTTCCCAGTTCGACATCAATCCGGGAATGGCCGGAACAGGAGGCGGCGTGTAAACCAACTCGCCGGTTGCATCATTGGCGATGCGATTTTGCTGTTGCCGGTACTGGCCATGGTGGCGCGGGAGAAATTGGGCATGAGTTTGCTGATTGAGTCGGGTGGAGAGCGGCAAACGTTCCAGTTGCGCAAAGCCATGAAGCACCGCATCGCGATAGCGAATGACTTCCTTTTCGCTCTCGCGCCGTTCTCCGCCGGCCGGAAATAGATCGATCTGGAGCGCGTCGATCAGGGTGGTGTGAATGTTTTCGATCTCCGAGCTCGCAATCGATTCCCGGAGGATTGCTGGCGAAAGCAAAAGCAGCGGATTGGGAAGCAGCTCGCTCTAGCCTTGAGCTCCGCGAGAGCGACCCGGGCAGGCAGCAGGTCTTCGGCAAAGGCAGCTCGCGAGAGATCGCATTTCGGGGGCAGCGGAGGGAGATCGTAGGGAAGATCGGGTCGAAAACTCATTGGAAACGACGATAGATTACCGGCAATACATCACAAAATCACCTACAGTGCGATATATTAAGGCGAAATGTCACGCCGTAGGCCATGTTCCTCCAGTGCCTGCGAACTGATCGGGGAGATCTCGTCGTTAGAGCACCACCTTCCGCAGGCGGAGCGCGTTTGCGATCACGGAGACGGAGCTCAGACTCATGGCCGCGCCGGCGATGATCGGGCTGAGGAGGATGCCAAACCATGGATAAAGGATGCCGGCGGCGATCGGCACGCCTAACGAATTGTAGATGAAGGCGAAGAAGAGGTTCTGGCGGATGTTGCTCATCATTGCGCGGCTCAGGCGGATGGCTTTTTCGATGCCGCGCAGATCACCTTGCAACAGGGTGATGCCGGCGCTTTCCATTGCCACGTCGGTGCCGGTGCCCATCGCGATGCCGACATCGGCGGCGGCGAGCGCGGGCGCGTCGTTGATCCCGTCACCGGCCATCGCGACGACGCGTCCGCTTTCGCGGAGGCGGCGGACGCGGTCGTTCTTGTGTTGCGGCTCGACGCCGGCTTCGACTTCGTCGATCCCGAGCTGAGCGGCCACGCGCCGGGCGGTGCGCTCGTTGTCGCCGGTGAGCATGATGATTTTCAGGCCGAGCTTGTGCAGCTGCTCGATCGCGCCGGGAGTTGATTCCTTGATGGGGTCGGCCACGGCGATGAGGCCGGCGGCGCGATCGTCGAGCGCGACGAAGACGACGCCACTGCCCTCGTCCTGCAATCTGGCAGCGTTCTTTTCGAGTTCATCCACGCCGCTCACACTTTGTTCGCGGAGGAATTTCGGCTTGCCGACGAGGACGCGGCGACCGTTGACCTCGCCGCTTACCCCGCCGCCCGTGGTCGATGCAAAATTGCTCACTTTCCCCGGGCTCAGCCCGCGCTCCCTGGCTCCCTCGACGATGGCGGCTGCGAGCGGGTGCTCACTGTTGCTTTCGACCGCCGCGGCCAGCGTGAGCAATTCTTCTTCCGAGATCGAGTCTTCAGGCAGAACCTCCGTCACGGCCGGCTTGCCCTGGGTCAGCGTGCCGGTTTTGTCGACGATCAAGGTCTGCACCTTTTCCATCAGCTCGATCGCCTCAGCTTTCTTGATCAACACACCGGCTTGCGCGCCGCGGCCGACGCCGACCATGACCGACATCGGCGTGGCCAGCCCGAGCGCACACGGACAGGCGATGATGAGGACGGCGACCGCGTTGACGATCGCGTAGGCGAAGCGCGGCTCGGGCCCGAAGATTGCCCAGAGGATAAAGGTGAGAATCGCGATCGTAATGACCGCGGGCACAAACCAGCCTGCCACCTTGTCGGCCAGGCCCTGGATCGGCGCGCGGCTGCGTTGCGCTTGCGCGACCATCTCGACGATCTGGGAAAGGACGGTTTCGCTCCCGACCCGTTCGGCTTCGATCAGGATGCTGCCGGTTTGATTGACGGTGCCGCCGGTCACCTTGTCGCCGCTGCTTTTTTCCACCGGCATCGGCTCACCGCTGATCATCGATTCATCGATGCTGGTGCGTCCATCAACGACGCGGCCGTCGACCGGGACTTTCTCGCCCGGCCGGACACGCAATTGGTCGCCCGTCACGACCTGGTCGAGCGGGACATCTTTTTCCTCGCCGTCGCGAACCACGCGGGCCTCGTTAGGCGCGAGATCGAGCAGGGCGCGGATCGCGCTCCCGGTGCGGCTGCGGGCGCGCAGTTCCAGGACCTGACCAAATAAAACGAGCACGATGATGATCGCGGCCGACTCGAAGTAGACCCCGATCTTTCCGTGCGCGGCGAAGGAAGGCGGGAAGAGCTGCGGGAACAGCATCACGATCGCGCTGTAGAAATAGGCGGCCCCAACGCCGATCGCGATAAGCGTAAACATGTTGAGCGAGCGGTTGGCGATCGATTGCCAGCCGCGCTTGAAAAATGGCCAGCCCGCCCAAAGCACCACCGGCGTGGCAAGAAGGAAGTGCGCCCAGCGCGAGATATCGCCCTGCACCCATTCCGGCGTGGAGGGAAGAAGATGCGACATCGCGAGGAGGAAAACCGGCAGGCTGAGCACGGCGCCGATCCATAGTCGGCGCGTCATGTCGCGCAGCTCGGTGTTATCCTCCTCGCCGCCAGCGACCGCGTTTTTTGGCTCCAACGCCATCCCGCAAATCGGGCAATCCCCGGGATGATCCTGCTCGATCTGCGGATGCATCGGGCAGGTGTAAATGACCGGCACACGGAAAGTCGGGTTGCGTTCCAGGGCCATGCCGCACTTCGGACAACTTCCCGGCTTGTCGCTCTCCACGCCCTCGCACATCGGGCAGAAGTATTTGCTCGCCGGCTTGTGCGCCGCGGCGGCCGCCTTTGTCTCCGCAGGAGAATGATGCCCGCCGCCACAGCAATCGTGCTCCTGCTCCTGCTCGTGCTCGGTCTCTCCGACAAACTTGTCGCGGCAGTGCGTCGAGCAGAAATAGAACTTCTCCCCGTCCCGTTCGACCACGGCGGCGGCGGATTCGGGCTCCAGTTTCATCCCGCAAATCGGATCGGTGAATGTTTGTTTGGTGCTGTTCATTTTAAAAACCTGGTAAGCGCGACTTTCACCTCGGCCAAAAGTTCTTCGGTCTTCATCGGCCGGGCATGCGCGTGTTCGGTGCCGCTGCCGTGCCCAACGACACACGACTCGAGATGATGGCTAAGAAGCTCGACCCCGAGCGCATCGAGAGCGGAACGGACGGCGGAGATTTGGTTGAGGATATCGACGCAATACCGATCCTCTTCGAGCATGCGTTGCAGGCCGGCGACCTGGCCGGCGATGCGGCGGATGCGGGGCTTGAGTTTGGTAGCGTTAGTTTTTTCCACCGCTCAATGTATACCCCCATAGGGTATATATCAACCGGCTCCTACCAGCTCTGGCGTTAACGCAGAACTGCCGCCGGTGTGAAATCAGCGTCGGTCAGTTTCACATCCTGTTCGATCCGGGCACCGTTCAATTCCGTGACCGTGTTTTTGCGCGGCCCATGCACGACGAGGCGGGCCGGAATCGGGCGATGCTTTTCGTCCCGTGCGACTTTGTCCGTATCGATGCGGCGCATCAGTTCGCCGGAGGACGAATATTTCTCGACCCGCAAGGGCACGAGGCGCGCCGGATCGATCCAGCTGCGCACTTTGGCGTAGATGGAATCGGAGGCGGAATCGGGTTTCGATTCGAGGATCTGGCAGTTCACGTTGTCGATCTTCTCGGTGCCAACGATCGCCTGCTTTTTCCAGGCGAAGAAATTTTCCACCGCATCCTGGTAGGCGAGATCGCTTTCGAAAATCCCCTCGCCCATCTCCGAGCTCTTGAGCGCGCGCACCGTGTTGGGCGGCTCGACGATCGTGCCGGTCGGCGCGCTCCCGGCATCCTGATGGAGAATTACGGCTTTGCCTTTCTGGTCGTTAGGCCAGAGCACCAGATAAACCAGATCGGTCGCGCTCTTGGTCCGGCGTTCCTTGATCCGGAGCTGCATGACGCGTTTGCCGCCGGCATTGTTCCGCACTTCGAGCTGGGTGCGGATCGAGGCGCTTCCCAATCGGGCGGCGTCCATTTTTGAAGCGAGCTCCTCGGCCGACATGGCTGGCGCGGCAGCCGGCGCGGGCTCGGCGGCATGGAGTGAAAGAACCAGCGACAATCCGGCGAGAATGATCGCAGTGACGAAGAGAAGTGAACTTTTCATAGGGTATCGAATGGGAAATCAGCCCGCCTGCAGAGCCTGGCTCGGCGCGAGGCGCGAGCTGCGCCACGCGGGATAAAGGCCGCTCAAAACACCGACTGCGACCGCAATCAGAACGGAAAGTGCGAGGAGCGGAAACCCCAGATCAGGCTGAAGCAGTCCACGAAGCGCGGGCGTTTCTCCGAGCAACCGCACGCCGACTGCGCCCAGCGTCACGCCCACCACGCCGCCGAAAAAACCGAGCAGCGCGGACTCGTAAAGGACCATCCGGATAATGCGACTGCGCGTCCAGCCGACCGCGAGCAGCACGCAGATCTCATGGGTCCGCTCAAAAACGGTCATGAGCATGGTATTCATGACCCCGAGCACGCCGACGAGCACAGCAAGGAGCGACGTGCCCCAGCTCATGGCGCGGACCATCCGGAAACCTTCGCTGTTACTAAGATGATCCGCGACGGTCACGGCCCGGACCTCCGGGACCTGCGTTTGGATTTTCTGAATGAGGTCGTGCATCTGCTGTTCGGTCGTGCCGGGTGTAACGCGGACGTCAATCGCGTTGATCTGATTCGGCGAGGCGAGAATTTTTTGCAGAAGACCGAGCGACAGGATGACCGATCCGTCCTCAACCAGGGCGCCACCTTTCACGATCCCGACGACTTTGAGTTCGGCGGTCTCGATCTGGATCGGATCGCCGACTTTTTTCTTGAGAATGTCTGCCGCGGTCACGCCGAGAACGACCGCCTCTTCTTCGCCGTTCTGCGGCATCCGTCCGGAAACGAGCTTGAGATTACTCCACGAAAAACCGCCCCACTCGCGCGCCGATAAAATCATGAGGTCGGAATCCTCCACGCTCGTGACTTCGACGAGGAGCGCACAGGTGGCGGCGATCCCCGGGATTTTCGCGATCTGATCGCGGAGCGACGAATTGAACGGCTTCGGAGTAAGCGAGCCGCCTTTGCTGCTGATCACGAGATCGGTCCCGCGCGCTTTCAGCCCGACCTGCCAGCCTTTTTCGAAACCGCGCGACATCCCGACCAGCGCCACGACCGCGGCGATGCCGATGGAAATTCCGGCCAGCGTCAGCCCGGTGCGGACGGGCCGGCGGAGAAGGCCGCGGATAACGACGGTGAAAAAAGTCATGGGTTCGAGCGAGCGGAGTTTTGATCGGAAACGACCTGGCCATCCATCATGTGGAGGGTGCGCCCGGCGCGCGCCGCGATCGAGGGATCGTGCGTCACCATGATCATGGTGCGGCCTTCCTCCTCCTGCAGCCTAACGATGAGGTCGAGAACGACGTGCGCGTTCTTGCTGTCGAGGTTGCCGGTCGGTTCGTCGGCGAGGAGGAGCGACGGCCCGTTCGCGAGGGCGCGCGCAATCGCGACCCGCTGGCGTTCACCCCCGGAGAGCTTGGAGGGAAAATGATCGAGCCGATGCTCGAGCCCGACGAGCTTGAGCAACTCGAACGCGCGCTCGCGCCGCTCCAAGAGTGAGCGGCCCGTTTCGAACATCGGGATCTGCACATTTTCCGACGCGGTGAAGGTCGGCAAAAGATGGAACGCCTGGAAAATGAAACCAATCTCGCAGGCGCGATAGGCCGCGGGATTGGGCAAATCTGGGAGCGATTTCCCGCGATAAAGAAGCGTGCCGCCGGTCGGCCGATCGAGCGAGCCGAGCAACTGAAGCAAAGTCGATTTGCCGCAACCGCTCGGGCCCGTGATCGCGATAAACTCGCCTTCCTCGATCGTGAAATCGACCCCGCGCAAGGCCTGGACCTGGCCTTCGTCGAATTCCCGGGTCAGACCTTTGGCCTGGAGGAGAGGCGCAGCGCTGGCAGAAGTCACCGTTTGGATTATGGGGCCGACCCGGCAATCTGCCAGCGCGACGAGAAGACTAACGAGTCGCGGCTAGTGATCGTCGAGCTTGTCCTTCATGTCGTCGAGGCGCTCTTCTTCGGCATCCTTGGCTTTTTCCAGGGCATCCTTGCGCTTGTCGATCTGGTCTTCCAACTGCTCCTTGCGATCTTCGCGGGCTTCTTCACGCGCTTCTTTTTCGTCGTGGGTGAGCGGACGGGTCGTTGTCGTTGTCGTGCTCGTCCGCCGCTCGGTCGTGACCGGGGCGGTCGCCGGCGCGGTCGTCACGGTGGTGGCGGAAGCCGCGGGACGTTGCACGACGATGCGGGAAGCCACCAAGCGATCGCCGGTGGTGGCGTATTCGACCGAAAGCGGGCTGCCCGGCGAGATGCGGTCCATCGTGATCGGCGCGCCGGATTCATCCACGATCGTGGTCTGCTTGGTCACGACATAGCGCAACGGGTCGGGATTGGTTTCGCTGCGTACGACGACCGTTTCTGAGCCCGGCACGTATTCGGTGAAGGCACCCTTCGTCGTGGTCACGGTGGTGGTGGAGGTCTGGGCCTGCGTTCCCGTGGACCAGACACAAATTCCAACGGCGAGCAGAGCCGCGCCAATTTTCTTGAGGTTCGTTTTCATCCTTAAAGATTCGTGCCCAGCGTGAAGCGTGGTCCTCTCCCGCCGCGTTTATTGAATGCCCGAAGAAGCGCAACCCTCCGCCCGGAAGAGCGAGACTCTGTCGAGCTTGGGGGGTGCGCTCGGCTGCAGGTCCTTTCCCTCCGGGCGACCTCCTGCCCCGCTCGACGGAGTCTCGCCTACCAGGCGACAGCTTCCGTGCGGGGTGAGCGGGCCGACTCAACGGCCTGCCATTGCGGGCCAACGCGCGGATCGGCCAGGCCCTGGAGCAAATCCACCATCGCATCGCGATAGCTCGGAAAGGGCGGACGTTCCCCAGGATGCCTCGGCTGCAATTTGTCGGCGTGGAGCGGTAGCTCGGCATGCGGCAGCCCGGCCTTTTGATGATGCACTCCGTGAAACGGCTCGTGCAGGAGAGTGAACGAAACCAGCCGCCCCATCCAGGTGTCGGCCACGATGCTCCGGGTCGAGCCGTTGACCGTGCTTCCCGTCATCCCGACGTGCTCGATGTATTTGCGCCAGCTTTGCAGGTTGGCGGCGATCAGCGCCGGCGCGAGATGGAGCCAGAGAAAATATTTCCAGATCCCGAAGAACGCGACCGCCGCCAGCACCAGGCTCCAGAACCCGACCATCAACCACAATTCCGCCCAGACCCGGCGCCGCATCCGTTTGCTCCGGACCGGCGAGCTCGGGCCAAAGAAAGCGCGCAGGAAAAGAAACGGCCCAAAGAAGAGTCCGAAATTCAATTCGATAAACGCGGCCGAGCGCCGTTGCCAGCGCGGCGTGGCCGGCTGCGAAAGCGGCCAGAATTCGAAATCGCGCTCCGTCGTCAGGTAAGCGTGATGCGTCTGGTGGACGACGCGGTAAAGGCTGAAACTCATCAGGCTAAGTGTGCCGATCACGATCCCGTCGAAATCGTTGA
>JBBSLW010000075.1:0-12740 GCA_038233495.1 Chthoniobacterales bacterium
CTCCCCACCAGCCCCCCCCCCCCCCCCCCCAGGTGGGCGCGGGGGGCGGGGGCCCCCGCTGGGGCCTGGCCCCGCCCCCCCCCCCCCCCCGCGGCTCGGGATGACAATCGCGGCGAGTGCGGCTCGCTTCTCCTCTCTCTTGAGAAGTCTCGCTCCAGAAAGTTTCAGCCAAAAAAGTTCGCCGGATTTACGGCAGGAAAGAAGGCGGGAATCGTTTACTCTTGGAGACGATGGATTTTCTATGAAAGCGATCGAACGAATTGCACCTGATGTCGGCTGGCAGCCGATTAGTTTTGTGAACGCGTATTTCGTCGGTCACTCGGGCGGACCCTGGGTCCTGATCGATACCGGGTTGCCGGGACGCGAAGAGCAGATCTTCCAGGCGGCGGAAGCGCGCTTCGGGGCGGGCTCCCGGCCGGAGGCGATTTATCTGACGCACGGACATTTTGATCACGCGGGCTCGGCACTCAAGCTGGCCGAAAGGTGGGATGTGCCGATCTACGCTCACCGGCTGGAATTGCCCTACCTCACTGGGCGCTCCGATTATCCGCCGCCGGATCCGACGATTCACGGAGCGATTGCTTTTCTCTCGCGCTTCATGCCTTTTCGCGCACGCGATCTCGGGGAACGGGTGCGCGAATTGCCCGCCGGTGAGCTGCAAGGGTTGCCGGACTGGGAATGGATCGCCACGCCCGGCCATTCGCCCGGTCACGTCTCGTTCTACCGTTCCTCCGACCGCGTGCTGCTGGCGGGCGACGCTTTCGCGACGATGAATATGGATTCGTGGTTTGGTCTGGTAACCGGGCGTCAAAAATTGGCGCGGGCCGGCGCGCCTTTCAACATGGACTGGGATGCGACTCGGCATTCGGTGCAAAAGCTGGCCGATCTGCGCCCGAATGTGGCGGGATGCGGGCATGGCATCCCGATGCGCAGCGCCAACTTGCCGGAGCGGCTGGAGCGCTTTGCCGAGCGCCTGCCGCGGCCGCCTCGCGGTCGCTATGTGAACGTGCCGGCGAAGACGAATGACAGCGGAGTCGTTAGTCTGCCCCCGGCGCCGTTTGACCCGGTGCCGCTCGCGACGGCGGGCACGTTGCTCCTGGTCGGGATCGTTCTCGGCTCCGGCTACCTCGAAGACCAGTTGGGCGATTAGCAGCTGCAGGAGGCGGCCAGCGGTTTCAGTCAGGGCAACATCGCAGGTTGTCGAGAGAGGTTGCGATCGGTCGACATTTCGGTGCATTCCCCAGAGCGCGAAGAAGGCAGCGGTCGCCCTCGTCCGGTTGAAAGGTTTTCCGCGCCGCCGGACCCTCTGCCCGTCAGGGCGCTGGACCGAATTTTCTTCGTTTCGCCTGAACCGGAAGTGACCCTCTCGGTCAGAATCAGCAGGTCGTTCGAATCCGACACTCTGGCGAGAGCAACCAAACGGTTCCGGCGGGAAAGAGCGGCGCTGGCGCCAGCGCCAGAACCACCAGGGCCGCGGGGACCGGTCGCGGGAATGGGCGCCGGGGTGGCAGCGGCAACCATCGATCCGTTTGGCCAGCTTCTCCCGGAAATCATCGAAGGGCGGCGCCTGATCGAGAGGCGCCGTTTGCGCACCATTCCCGGCAAATATCCCGGTCGTGCTCCCATTGCCGCCCGAGCCGGTGTAATTGGGAAAGTTGGTGAAGACCGAAGCATCCCCTCCGTCATCTCCGGTGATGGTGACCACGACGCCATTGTTGATCGTGACGGCGTTGGCCGCGATGATCACGCTGCTTTCACTGTTCAGGGTGACGTTGGAGATAAAATCGATCCGGCCATTGCTGCCAGGAGCGTAAAGTTTGAGGAGCGTGTCACCCGAGATGCTGCCGCCGCCGATCGTTAGGCTGCCGTTATTTCCGAAGGCGCCGATCTTGATGATGTCGGCATGGATCGCAGCGGTCGCGACCGTGATCCCGCCGTCCCCTCCGGTGATGGTGGAGTGAAAAGTGCCGCCGACTTCGTAGGAGCCGCCGTTCAGGACAATCGCGGCGGCGGCTGCCGCCACCTGGTTGCTTGCCCGCTCGATCGATGGAGGCAGGGCGATGTCAACATTCGCATCGCTGGTGGTGGTGAACGTCCCGGGGATGTTGAGCGTGATCGTCGCATTAGAGCCAATGGCCCCGTTGCCGCTATCGATGAGAGCAATGAAGGAGTTGGCTTGCACGCTTTTGCACCCAGGATGATGGGCGCGTCTTGCCCGATCGAGCCGCTCCCGTTTGTGATCTGGAGGTAGGCGTTTCCCTGAACGCTGAGCCCGCCGGAAAGAGCGGCCGATAACAGAGCGCTCTCGCCGATCTGCCCGCCGTCATTCGCGATCTGGAATTGGAAGTCGCTTCCGGAAGAGAAATTTTTTGCGGTGAGGGTGGAAAGCGCGCCCTCGCCGATTGAGCCGGAGGTGTTGAGAATGTTGAAAAAGGTCTCTTCCCCGACGCTAATGTCGTTCGTGACAGCAACCGAGACAGCCGCGCTCTCGCCGATGCTCCCGTTGGTGTTGTTGACCAGCGGCTGAAAAAAGTTCCCGGTCGTGATGCTGTTGGCGCTGAGGGTGACCGAAGCTTGTCCGCCGATCGATCCCCCCTCGGAGAGAAAACGCCGATCGTTGTTTCAGGACGGCAAATTCGCCCCCGCCCTGGGTCTCGATATTGCCGGCAAAGATCGCGTTCACGCTGGCGTTGCCGGCGATGGTGCCTCCCGCCACGGTGGCTTCGCCGTCAAACTCTGCCCTGTTAAGGATATCGCAGAAGATACCGTTCTGGGCGGTGAGATTGCCCGAACTGATAATGTTGATGAGCGCAGCGCCGCCGATCGTGCCGGCAGCGTTGTTTCGAATTTCGATGTCGAAAAAGTCGCCCGAAGTCACATTGGCGAGAGTAAGGTTGAGCAAAGCATCGCGGGTGATCGTCCCGCCCCCAATAAACGAGCCGCCAAAAACATTAAAGCCGGTGTTCTGAATCTCGGAAAAGAAACTGCCTGCGGTGGTGACGTCGCCGGGGACATTAAAATTGAGGGTGGCGCTGGGAATGGTGCCGCCCGCGTTGTGCTGATGGCGAGATCAACGAACCCGCCAGCCGAGACGCTGGCCGCACTGACGTTCAGAACGACGTCCGAACCAATCGTGCCGCCGCCGCCGCCATCGTTGCGGTTGCTGGTCACGAAGAGCGCGTCGTTCGTGACGTTGAAAGCACCCCCGACATCGAAAAAGATGCTGCCGCCCTGCGTGATCGAGCCGCCGTCACGGTTGTTGATCAGGACGTCGACTGAGTTGGCGCTGAAGGCACCACCAGCGGAGACAATAATGTTTCCGCCGATACCGATCTGGCCGCCGTTATTAAGGACGGAAAGGCTAACATCGCCTGAAATTGCGGTAGGGTCTTGCCTAGATTAGACGTTGCTATGGCGTCTATGGTATTGGGCTTCAATGAGAAACCGATATATTTGCGATGCAAGGATTCCGGAGCGCAAATTTAAGGAGATTGTTAAAGATGTTTTGCACCGATGTCTCGGCGCTGACTGCGAGCAAGCTGACGGTGGTCAATCGCAAGACCAGCCAGCGGATCTATGAGTTGTTGAGGATGAAGGTGGTGGAGATGGCAACGGAGGAAGCCAGGCCCTTCACTGGAGAAGTCGAGATTGACGAATCCTATTTTGGCCCACGGCGCGTGCGCGGCCGGCGCGGACGCGGTGCCGGCGGCAAAACGCCCGTCATCGGGTTGCACAAGCGCGGTGGAATCGGCACCTCCGCGCTAAGCCCCAGCGCGACGTTGGAGAAAAAGTCGTCGAAGTCATCCGTCCCGGTGAGGCGGTTGTAATCGAGGTCGGCCCGCAGAGTCAGGTTGTGGAGTTGCGGCACGTAATAAGCCCGGCCAGCGCATCGAAGCTCGCGAAATCGAAGCTGCTCACGTCCTGGTAATAGAAAAATTGCTGCCGCAGGGTGAACTCCGCGTAGAGCGTCTTCGATAATTTCGGCGCGTAAGTCACGCCGATGAGCGGCGCGATGATGACGTCGCTGACCTTCCCGCGATCGACCAGCGCGACGTTCGACGTGTAGTAAATAGGCACCCGGGTTTCGATCGTGAACGGCTCGTATTTCTCGACCCGCTTGAGGATGGCTTGTTATCCCAGATCGCTGTCGTTCGGGCTCGCGGCGGCGCAACCCTGTTCCACGCCCGTCGCCGTCGCGCTCTCGGGCGGCGCGAGCGGACCCTGGCTGCGGAGTAGCCGGGCGCGGTCGGCATCAGTGCCCTGGGCGAAGGCCGACGGGACGGCCGAGCCCAAACAACGAGCAAAAACCAGAGCGTGATGGACGGGAAAACGACCGGGTTCTCATAAAGCCGTCGTTTTGAGAACGAACCTCCGGCCCGTCAAGCCTTTCTCCAAAACACCGGGGCGCACGGGGATGCGCGCGGTCCTGATTCCGGGAACTTTTTAGGCGAACGGAAGGTTCGCCTTGATCCGCTGCACGTCGGTCTTATCCACGACCGCCGATTTGGCGAGCTGCCGCTTGGTCTTGGCGCTCTTGGTCGACATGAGATGCCGGCGGCCGGCATGGGAGCGCAGGACCTTCCCGGTTCCGGTGATCTTGAAACGCTTGGCGACGGCTTTCCTCGTCTTGCTGCGCGCGATGGGCTTCGGCATAAGGCGCGGAAGATAAGCACGTCCCCCCGGGCTGACAACCGATTTTCTGTTTACGCTGCGGCGAATCCAACGATCGTGCGACGATGGCAGAACCAGCAAAAAGCGACCCGCGCGTGATCATCGTCGGGGCCGGATTCGGTGGCTTGGAGGCGGCCAAGCATCTCGGCAACGAATCGGTTTGCGTCACGGTCATCGACCGCACGAACTACCACCTTTTCCAGCCGCTCCTCTACCAGGTCGCGACCGCCGCTCTTTCTCCGGCCGACATCGCGGCGCCGGTCCGCGGCATTTTGGGGAAATACGAGAACATCGAAGTGATCCTCGCCGAGGCGCAGGGGATCGATGTGGAGGCGCGCCGAGTGCGTACGCACGAGCGCGAGCTCTCCTACGATTATCTCATCCTCGCCACCGGCTCGCGGCATTCCTATTTCGGCCATGACGAGTGGGAAAAACTCGCGCCCGGCCTGAAGAGCCTGGAGGACGCGGTCGAGATTCGCCGGCGCATCCTGATGGCCTTCGAGTTTGCCGAGAAAACCGAGGACCCCGCGGCGCGTGCGGCGGCAATGAATTTCGTCATCATCGGCGGCGGCCCGACCGGCGTGGAAATGGCCGGCGCCATCGCCGAGATCGCGCGCGAAACTTTGGCCAAGGATTTTCGCCACATCGATCCCTCGACCGCGCGCGTCATCCTCGTGGAAGGCGACAAACGCGTCCTCTCGGGATTCCCGGAGGACCTTTCCGCGAGCGCGCTCGAGCAATTGCAGGAGCTCGGCGTCGAAGTCATCAACGGCCAGCACGCCGCGAACCTGACCGAGAACGGGCTCGAGGTGGCGGGCAAATTCATTCCCTGCCGGGTCAAGATCTGGGCCGCGGGCAACACCGCGTCGTTCGTGGGTAAAACGCTGGGCGTGCCGGTCGACCGCGCCGGCCGCGTCATCGTGCAGGACGATCTCACCATTCCCGGCCATCCCGAGGTGCAGGTGATCGGCGACCTCGCGAGCTTCACCGACAAGAATGGCAAACCGCTCCCGGGCGTCTCGCCGGTCGCGATCCAGCAGGGCCGGCACGCGGCGAAAAACATCCTCCACATGATCGCGGGCGCAAAGCCGCAGCGCTTCTATTATTGGGACAAGGGGAGCATGGCCACGATCGGCCGGAACCGCGCCGTGGCCGATCTCAACATCGTCCATTTCAGCGGGCTGCTAGCCTGGCTCGCGTGGCTTTTCGTCCACGTGCTTTTCCTGGTCGGATTCCGGAACCGGATTGCGGTCCTGCTACAATGGGCCTGGGCCTACGTCACCTTTAACAAAGGCGCCCGCCTGATCACGCGGAATTTCCAGGCCGAACATCGGCCGATGGGCTGAAGGCGGCATCGTGCGGTCCCGTCATTTGCTGCCCAATTTCCGGATCGCCGTCGTCGGCTCCGGCGCGATCGGTCTTTATTATGGCGGGAAACTGGCGCACTTCGGGCGCGACGTGCATTTCCTCCTCCGGCGCGATTACGAGACCGTGCGCAAACGGGGGCTGCGCATCCGGAGCAAAACGGAAAACATCCACGTGCCGAAGGTGCACGCTCATCGCGCCACCTCCGAGATCGGGGCTTGCGACCTCGTCATCGTGGCCGTGAAAACCACCGCCAACCACGAGCTCCCGCCGCTCATCGCGCCATTGTTAGGCAAGGAGACCATCCTCCTCACGCTCCAAAACGGACTCGGGAACGAGGAATTCCTAGCCGAACATTTCGGCGCCGAACGCGTCCTCGGCGGCATCTGTTTCATCTGCCTGAACCGCACCGAGCCCGGCGTGATCGAGCGTTACGACAACGGCAGTCTCGCGCTCGGGGAATTTCGCGGCTATCCGCGGCCGCGTTTGCACGACATCTCGTGGGAATTCAAACGCTGCGGGGTCGTGAGCCGCGTCATCGTCGATCTCGCGCTCGAGCGCTGGCGCAAGTTGGTCTGGAACATTCCCTTTAACGGCCTCGCGGTCGCTGCGGGCAGGGTCGACACGGAGAAAATCCTCGCCGACGACCGCCTGCGCGAACGGGCCCTGGAGTTGATGGATGAAACGATCGCGATCGCCAACGCCTGCGGGCACAAACTGCCGACCGCCGTCGCGCTCGACCAGATGAAACGGACCGTAGAAATGGGCGCGTTCAAGCCGTCGACCCTGGTCGATTATCTCGCCGGCCTCCCGCTCGAGATCGAGCCGATCTGGGGGGAGCCGCTCCGGCGCGGACAAGCCGCCGGGGTCCGCGCTCCACGGCTCGAGCAGCTCTATCGCGAGCTCATCGCGCTCGACGCCGCTTCCCGGAAATGACCGCGTCGATTCGCGTCCACAATCGGCAGCTAAAAATCGCGCTCGACGCCCGAGCCCTCGACGGCTTCGCGCGTCGCGTCCTGCCGCTTTGCCTGCGCGAGGAAGGGACCGGCCTAACGACTCTTCCGGAGATCGATGTCCTCCTCATCACCGACCGGCGAATCGCGGAACTGCATCAACGTTTCATGCAAATCCCGGGCCCGACCGATGTCATCACTTTCCGGCACGGCGAGATCTTCATCAGTGTGGAAACCGCCAGCCGCCAGGCCGCGGAACAGAGCACCTCGCTCGAGCACGAGCTGCAGCTTTACCTCGTGCACGGGCTGCTTCATCTCCACGGCTTCGATGATCACGCGCCGGCCGATCGTTCCTGCATGCAGGCGACCCAGGAGAGAATTCTGGCGCTCGCCCTCGCATGAAAAATCGCCAGACTCGATTAAGCATGCGCGCCTTTTCTCTCGGCCTTCTCCTCGTCTTCGGTCTCACCCAGGCCGCGCCCGCGGCGGAAAAAGAAAAGGAAAAGGACGAGCACAAACCGCTCCCGAGCATCACGAAGAAAACGCGCGGGATGCAGGCGATGCCCGGTTTCTTTCCGCTCTACTGGGATGCGCGGGCCGGGAAAGTCTGGCTCGAGATCGCGAAGTTCGACTCCGAATTTCTCTATGTCGTCTCGCTCGCCGCCGGTGTCGGCTCGAACGACCTCGGGCTCGATCGCGGCCAATTCGGCGACCTCGAAGGCTCCGGCAGCCCCGAGCACTTGGTCAGGTTCGAGCGCGTCGGCCCGAAGGTGTTGCTCGTCGAGCAAAACCTCGCTTATCGCGCGGTCACGAAGAACACCGACGAACAGCGCTCGGTCGAGGAAGCTTTCGCGCGCTCGGTCCTCTGGGGTTTCAAAGTCGAGGCGCAGGAAAAGGATCGCGTGCTGGTCGATGCGACCGCTTTCCTCCTCAACGACGCCCACGGCGTTGCGGCGAAACTGAAAGCGAAGAAGCAGGGCGAATACAAAGTCGATGACGCCCGTTCCGCGATCTTTCTCCCCCTAACGAAAAACTTTCCGAAGAACACCGAGTTTGAGGCCACGCTCACCTTTGCCGGCGAGCCCAAGGGCGATTGGATTCGCTCCGTCGTGCCGAGCCCGCAGGCGGTGACGGTGCGCGAACATCATTCCTTCGTCGAACTGCCTGACGGCGACTACCTGCCGCGCGTTTTTGATCCGCGCTCCGGCTTCTACCCGATGAGCTATGCGGATTACGCCACGCCGATTTCCGAGCCGCTCGTGAAACGTTTCATCACCCGGCATCGGCTGCGGAAAAAAGATCCGGCCGCCGCCCAGAGCGAGCCGGTCGAACCGATCATCTACTACTTCGACCGCGGCGCGCCGGAGCCGATCAAGTCGGCCCTGATCGAGGGCGCGTCGTGGTGGAACCGGGCTTTCGAATCCGCCGGCTACAAGAACGCCTTCCAGGTGAAAGAGCTTCCGGCCGACGCCGACCCGATGGACCTGCGCTACAACGTGATCGAATGGGTTCATCGCTCGACCCGCGGCTGGTCCTACGGCAACTCGATCATCGACCCGCGCACCGGCGAGATCCTCAAGGGACACGTGTCGTTAGGCTCGTTGCGCGTCCGGCAGGATTTCCTCATCGCGCAAGGTTTGGTCGAGGCCTACGCGGATGGGACCACGCCCGACCCGCGCCTGCTCGAGCTCTCGCTCGCACGCCTGCGCCAGCTCGCGGCGCACGAAGTCGGGCACACTCTCGGCTTGCAGCATAACTTCGCCGCCAGCACCCAGGATCGCGCCTCGGTCATGGATTATCCGTCGCCCGTCGTGAGGATCGACGACAAGGGCAACATTGATCTCAGCCACGCTTACGCCACTGGCATCGGCGCCTGGGACAAGCGCACCATCTTTTACGGCTACCAGGATTTTCCGAACGGAACGAAGGAGCCCGCTGCGCTCGCGGCCCTTCTCCACGAGAATATCACGAAAGGTTTTCGTTATCTGACCGACGAAGATGCGCGCCCGCCCGGGAGCGCGAGCCCGTTCGCGCATCTCTGGGATTACGGCGCCTCCGCCACTGAGGAACTGAACCGCCTGCTCAAGGTGCGCGCGCTTGCCCTGAGCCGTCTGGGCGAGAAAAACATTCCGTTAGGCGCGCCGATGGCCACGCTCGAGAACGTGCTCGTCCCGGTTTACCTGATGCACCGGTTCCAGGCCGAAGCCGCGACCAAGTTGATCGGGGGCGTGAACTACAGCTACGCCGCGCGTGGCGACGGGCAGCCGCCTAACGAACCGCTTCGACCGGAGGAACAGCGCGCTGCGCTCGCCGCCGTGCTCCAGACATTGCGCCCTGATTTTCTCGAGCTCCCGGCAAAACTGCTCGCCCAACTGCCGCCGCGTCCGCCCGGTTATCCGCGCGACCGCGAGAATTTCGATGCGCACACCGGCCTCGTCTTTAATCCACAGGCCGCGGCCGAGAGTTGGATCGAGACCGAGCTCGACCTGCTTCTTCACCCGGAACGTCTCGCCCGCCTCGTCGCGCAGCACGCCGCCATCCCCGGCGCCTCGCCGTGAACGAAGTTTTCGACGCCGTCCTCCAAACCTCCGAACGAACCGCGGCCCAAACCGGACCGCAAAAAGAGATAGCGCGCGCCCTCGAGAAGCAATTCCTGACTCATCTCCTTCAGCTCGCGCGCAATCGCGAGACCGAGCCGCAAGTCAGCGCCTATGCGTTGCAGCGCCTCACCGAGCTCGAAGCGAAATGGAAAACACGCCCCGCCGCGGACTCGGCCGAGAAAGCCCAAACCGCCTGGCTCTTCGCGCAGATCGACCAATTCCGCCGCGATCCCAAAGCCCTCGAGCTTCCAAAACCGCCGCGGATTCCCGACGGTTCGCCGATCGGGGCGGACGAGTAAGTCTCGGCCTCGCCGGGGCCCGATCCGCTGCTCCAATGGCCGACGCGCGCGATTAAGTGCCGCGCGTGTAGTCGATCTGGACGGCGAGATCTTCCTGGCCTTCGGGCGAGATGTTGTGCATCGCGATCCGAAGTTCGTTAGGCGAGAGAGAGCGGACGGTCATGCGCCGGCCCCAGTCAGGCCCCGGTAGCGCGGCGTAGGAACCGCGCAGATCGATTTTGCCCGTGGTCGCCGTTCCGACACAGGACATGATTTTGTTGCTCATGTGGAAGGAGTCGACCCAGGCGGCGTTTTCCTCGTCGGCTCCAAGCAGAAGCACGCCGGACTGGAGGTCGCCTTCGAAGGTCCAGTCGTAGTCAAACTGGAGGAAGCTGCCGCCCGCGACCGGGATCACGGTAAGCTTTGAGGGCGAGCTGACCGCAGCTGCCGGAGGCGGCTCCAGGTGGAGTCGTTTCATTCCACGCCACTCACCGATGAGTAGCCGCTTCAAGTCATCGAAGTGCATAGACGATCTCAAAAATGCGTCGGTGCGCGCTCGAGGAATTTCCCGCGCCCGGGTTCGCCGACGAATTTTCCATCGCGTGCCGCGACTTTGCCGCGGACCGTGACGACGTGGGGGCGGCCTTCGATTTCCATTCCTTCAAAATCCAGGTTCATCTGGTGCGTCTTTGCGGAAATTTTGCCGCGGTAATCCGGATCGTAGACGACGAGATCGGCGTCGGCGCCTAACTGGATCGTGCCTTTGTGCGGGAAGAGGCCGAAGATTTTCGCCGTGTTCGTGCTCGCGGTGGCGACGAACTGGTGCAGGTCGATCCGGCCGCCTTTCACGCCGTGGGTGTAGTAGAGGTTGATCCGATCCTCGAGCGACGGGATGCCGTTGGGGATTTTCGTGAAGTCGTCGCGCCCATGATTTTCTGGGTCGCGAAATCAAACGGGGCGTGGTCGGTCGCGAGGCTGGAGACCGTGCCCTGGCGCAAACCCTTCCAGAGAAATCGGCTGATTGGTCTGGTCGCGCAGCGGTGGCGACATGACCGCCTTCGATCCCTGAAATCCGGCTTCTCCGCATCGGTGCGATCGAGGAGCAGATATTGAATGAGCGTCTCGACCCAGACGTTGACGCCGCGTTCCCGGCCGCGGAGCGCTTCGCGCAGCGCTTCCGTGCAGCTCAGGTGCACGATGTAAACGTGGGCGCCGGTCATCTCGGCGAAGGTCAGGAGATGATGCACGCCTTCCGCTTCGACCACCGGCGGCCGGCTCCAGTAAGCCATTCCGGCCCGGTCTTACCCTCGGCGAGGAGCTTCTTTTGCAGGCCGGCGACGAGCTCCGCATTCTCGCAATGCGCGGTCGTGATCATGCCTAACGACCGGGCGAGCGTGAGCGTTTTGTAAAGCTGCTCGTCGTTCACGCCGAAGGCGCCCTTTATAGGCGAGGAAGACCTTGAAACTGGCGCAGCCGCGCCTCACGATCTCGCGAAGATCGGCCTCGGCTTCCTCGTCGTAGCGCGTCACGCCCATGTGAAAGCTGAAGTCGCAGGCGCTCGCGCCGCTCGCTTTGCCGAGCTAGACTCGAAAGCCTCGAGCGGCTTTTCCGCGCAGCCCGGGCAGATCATTTCGATGAACGTCGTCGTCCCGCCGACGAGCGCGGCGCGGCTCGTGCGTGTCCTTCGCGAGCGTGCCCATGAAAGGGAGGTAAATGTGCACATGCGGGTCGATGAAGCCGGGGAAAACATACTTCCGGTCGCATCGATCACTTCCGCGTCGTTAGGCGCGGGCAGGTCGCGGCCGATCCGCGTGATCGTTTCGTCTTCGCAAAAAAGATCGGCGACGTAGCGCTCATCAGCGGTCATGATCTCGCCATTTTTGACGAGAACTGACATGTCAGCGATTCCTGGGTTGGTAAACTTTCAGTTCCGCGAAGTAGGTGCGCAGATAACCGCGGTCGGAGGTTAACAAGCCGTCGGTCTGCCGGATGGCATGGGCGCCGACGAGGAAGTCAGGGATCAACGAAGTTCGTCGGCCGCCAGACTTGCGATAACGCGCGAAAATCTCGCCAGCGAGAAAGGCGCTTTCCGGGGCCATCGGGCTGTACTCGATATGAATAGCCGCGAGGACCTCGAGAAGACGATCGAGGTCGTCAAAAAAAGGGGCCGTTTCCGCCAGCACGACTTCGCAAATGACGAGGTGAGTCCGGCGGGAAAGCTCATTCATGAAGCGCAGCCATTCTTCGCTCATTTTCTCCCCTTTGATGATCGCCCAAAGGGCGGAGCTATCGACGGCGAGCGGCACGGGGCAGATCCACCGGCCCGCGCACCCAGGCGAGCCATTGTTCGACCGTTTTGCCTTTCATCCGCTCCTGGGCGCAGCCGAGCACGCTTCTCGCCTTCTCTTCATCAATCACGCGCCGGGCTTTCAAAAAAGGAGCTTTTTCGTCGAAATCGAGGACGTCACCGGGCTTGAGGCGAAGATGTTTTCGGATCCGGAGGGGGATGGTAATTTGTCCCTTGCTGGTAATTGTGGCGGTCACCTCTCAAAAGTAGGAAGAAGACGTAAGGAAAGCAAGTAAGGAGTTTATTTCTGCCAGACGTCCCCGACGCCTTCGCCGAACCAGCGGGTGCTCACCACTTTTTGCTGGGTGTAGAATTGGACGCCTTCCTTCCCTTGGATGTGGAGGTCGCCGTAGAAGGAATCGTCCCAGCCGGTGAAAGGGAACATCGCCATCGTCGCGGGCACGCCGACGTTGATCCCGACCATCCCGGCTTTGACCCGGTGCTTGAACTCGCGGGCGGCTTTGCCGGAGTTGGTGAAAATGGCGGTGCCGTTGCCGTAGGCGGATTTGTTCGCGAGCGCGATGGC
>JBBSLW010000076.1:0-12683 GCA_038233495.1 Chthoniobacterales bacterium
ATCAGGCCTGGGTGTGACGCGCGAAATGCACCTCGGCACCCTTCGGCAGGAGGCGTTTGCGGCCCCGCTGACGGCGCCGGGCGAGACAGGCGCGGCCCGCCTTGGTGCTCATGCGCGCACGGAAACCGTGCTGCTGTTTCCGGGTCCGCTTCGATCGCTGTAAAGTGCGCTTCATAAAAGAAAAAGCCCGCTGCCGGGCGCTGAGAGAGTGGCTACTTTAGGGGCCCGTCCCGGTTTGTCAACGCCAGAGACCTTCTGCCCGGGACGACCTCCCCTGGGGAAGCTCCCTTTCATAACTGCATTGCCTCTGCCGGCCAACTGTGGAATAACCATCAGCGATGAGCGACGTGGCCATCGAACCGGCGATTGCAGAGGACTTGGACGAACTGTCCAGTCTGCTCGGCGAATTGTTCAGCGAAGAGAGCGATTTCCGCCCCGACAAGGAGAAGCAACTGCGCGGGCTGCGCCTCATTTTCGAGCAGCCAAACCGCGGCCGCGTCTTCGTCCTGCGCCGCGATCGCACCATCGTCGGGATGATGAACCTGCTCTTCACCATCAGCACCGCCGAAGGTGGTTTCGTTTTGCTGCTCGAGGATTTGGTCGTGCACAAGGAACACCGCAGCCACGGCTACGGCTCCATGCTGCTCAAATACGCGGTCGAGTTTGCCCGCCAGAAAAATTTCCGCCGGATCACTCTCCTGACCGATCGGCCCGAGCTGCGTTCGCAAAGTTTCTTCCGCAAACACGGCTTCTATGAATCGCCCATGCTGCCGATGCGCCTGCTCCTCCCCGCGCAGGCCGAGGACATGACGCTTTGAGCGAGCCCCGGTCGCCGCAGAAAAAAAGCCACCCACGGAAACAGGACCAGCCGGCGGAAGCCGCCTTCGTCGACCTCGGTTTTGCCCGGGTGGATGTTGACCGGCGACGCCGGACCGGTTTTCCCGAGGTCATTTTTGGTCTGGGAAAAACGCCGGAGGAAGTGGCAAAAATCGCGCGCGTCATCCTCGAGCGCGAGCCAGTCCTGCTCGCGACCCGCGTTTCGCGCGAGCAATACGAGGCGGTCGCCGCGGAAATCCCGGCCGCGATCTTTCACGAGCGAGCCCGTTGCCTAACGATTACCCGTAAGCCGCTCCCGCAGTTGCAGCACCCGGTCGCGGTGGTCGCGGCCGGCACTTCCGATCTCCCGGTGGCGGAGGAGGCGGCGGTCACGCTCGAAATTTTCGGGAACAAAGTGGAACGGATCTACGACGCCGGCGTGGCGGGGCTGCATCGGTTGCTCGGCGAAACGGATCGGTTGCGTGAATGCGCGGCGTTGATCGTGGTCGCTGGGATGGAAGGCGCGCTCCCGAGCGTGGTCGCGGGCCTGGTCGACAAGCCGGTCATCGCGGTCCCGACCAGTACCGGCTACGGCGCCAGCTTCGGCGGTTTGGCCGCGCTCCTCGGGATGCTGAACAGTTGCGGGAGCGGCGTCACGGTGGTGAACATCGATAATGGTTTCGGGGCCGCCTACGCCGCCGCTACGATCAATCGCCTGATCGGCTAATGCGGTCGCGGCCGGGCCGCGCTATCTTCGCCGATGTCGACACAAGGAGGTTCCTTCCGCCTGTTCCGGATTGCCGGGATCGAGGTTTTTCTGCACTGGTCCTGGTTTCTGGTCGCGGTCTATGAGGTGCAGGTCTGGCGCTCCCTTTTCTCTTCGCCGGTCTGGGCCGCGCTCCTCTATGTCGGGCTCTTTGTCCTCGTCACGATGCATGAATTTGGCCACGCCCTCGCCTGCCGCCAGGTCGGCGGTCGCGCGGAAAAAATCGTGCTCTGGCCGTTAGGCGGGATTGCCTTTGTCAGTCCGCCGCCGCGCGCCGGGGCGATGCTCTGGAGCATTGCGGCCGGCCCGCTCGTTAACCTCCTCCTCTTTCCCATCCTGAGCTTCGCGCAGCACGCCGCGGTGCGCGCCGGCTGGGTCGACACCAATCACGATTTCTACCTCGTCCTGCTTTGGCTCTGGCGGATCAATATCGGGCTGCTCCTTTTTAATCTGCTCCCGATTTATCCGCTCGACGGCGGCCAGATCCTGCGCGCTTTGCTTTGGTTCCCGTTAGGCCAGATTCGCAGCCTCTTCATCGCGACTGCGGTCGGCTTCGTCGGCGGCGCCGCGCTTATCCTGCTCGCGATTTACCAGCGATCGTTCTGGATCGGGATCATGGCCTTCTTCCTCCTCAGCCAGGCCGGGCTCGGCTGGCGGCAGGCGCAGTTATTAAAAGCGGAAGCGGCCGAAGATTTGCGCGTGACGCCGGACGACGCGCATCTGCCCGAGAGAAAAACGGTTCTTTAGGAGCCTTGCGCCGCCGCGCTCGCCTAACGACTTTCCTTTTCTGTCCAGTCCTTGAGCTGCGGGAGGAGACGTTGCTTGAACTCGTTCCGGAAGCCGATCTCATCGACTGCCTTGGCCACCGACTTCGCCGCGGAGGGCGGCAGATCGCTCTTCGCATATTTCTCCAGCGTCCCGGCCTCTTTCGGGTCGGAGTAGAAATTAAAGAGACCGGCCGCGAAACCATTGATCCCGAGTGCGTCCTGTTTTGCGAGCAGCTCCTTCATATGGCTGCGGGCGAAAGTCCAGACCAGCTCGGGCTTCTCTCCCTGGCGCGCGGCGAAAGGCAGAATGAAGGCCGCCCGACTGGTCGGCAATTCGTCCGTCAGCGCGATCGCCATAATGCGCGGGAGAAGCTTCGGATCGAGCGCGCTGGCCGCCGCTGCGTAATAGTATTGCTTCTCTTCCGTGCTCGTCGTTTTCTGTCCGAGCTTGTGCAGTTTCTCCCAGGTCGCGGCGTCGGCATAACGACCGACGACGGCAAGAATCGTGGGGCGCAGATCGGGTGAAATGGTCGCCGGATCAGTCACGAATTGATCGAACCGCGAACGGCAGCCGGCGATGATGTCGGAATCATTGAGGAGACCGAGGACGCGGATCAGGGAAGCGCGCAGGAAGGGGCGGGTCGAGGGTTCGCCCGCTTTCGCCTCCCAGCCGACTCGATCGAAGGCCGGCCGGAAAAGAGCGCGCGCGTATTGCTGGAAACGCGGCCGGGAAGGATCGCCGGCAAGCAGACGGTTCAGGAACGCGAAAGTGTCGGTAACCTGATCGTAAACCGCGAGCTGGTCATCGTTCAGGACCTGATTGACGAGGCCGAGATAATGCGAAAGCGGTTTGCGATTCGCTTCGACCAGCGCCCAGCTGTCCATCAGGAGGTTGACCCGATCCGCTTCCGAGAGCTGACCGACCTGCGCCGTGAGGAGCTTCCACGATTCGTCGTCGTACTCGACCCGGTAGTAGCCGGCATCCCCGACGTTGAACTTGATCGCGCGGTCGGCCGGCAGTTCGTTAGGTAATTGCGCCTCCAGATCGCGGAGGAGGAAGCCGTTCGTGGCCGGATCCAGCTCGGTCACGTAGGTGAGCGGGATCTGCCACTGGAGCGCGGGCGGGTTTGGAAAATGGACGGTGAAACGTTCCTGCGTGAGCTGGATGGTGGCGCCTTCCCGTTTCACCTGCACGAGCGGAAACCCGGGCTGCTGCGTCCAGCCGGGCGCGATCTCGCCGACCGGTTTGCCGGAGACTTCGGTCAGCGCTTCCCAGAGATCCGCCGTCGTCGTGTTCGAGTATTTGTGCGCCGCGATGTATTTGCGGATGCCGTCACGAAACACATTTTCGCCGAGAAAACTCTCGAGCATGCGAATGATCGACTGGCCTTTGCGGTAGGTGATTTCGTCAAAAGCGCTGCCCGCTTCCGCCTCGGTCGCGATCGGTTGCTGCACCGGGTGGGTGGTGGAGCGCGCGTCGGATTGCATCGCGGTGTCCTTCGGGAAACCGATCCGCCGGCTCGGGTCGCGCGGCACGCTGCGGCGGAGCCATTCGTTCCATTCCGGGTTGAAATGGTCGGTGCACTTCGAGCCCATCCAGGAGGCGAACCCCTCGTTCAGCCAAAGGTTATCCCACCACGCCATCGTGACGAGATCGCCAAACCACTGGTGCGCCATCTCGTGGGCGATGACGGCGAAGATGTCCTGCTTCGTGTCGGTCGAGGAATTTTTCGGATCAAAAAGCAGGACCGCCTCGTAATAGGTGATGCCGCCCCAGTTCTCCATCGCGCCGCCGAAACCGCCCGGGACCGCGATCAGGTCGAGCTTCGGGAGCGGGTACGGCACGCCGAAATATTCGTTGAAATAATGGAGAATCTTCGCCTCGCTCTCCAGCGCATAACGACCCATCTCGGCTTTCCCTTTGGTCGTGATGACGCGCAGCTTGACCCCATCCTGCTCCCCCTCGATCGCGTCCAGTTCGCCCGCGCAGAGGACGACGAGATAGCTCGACATCGAGGGCGAAAGACCGAAACGAACTTCTTTGCCGCCCTCGATTTTCTTCTCCTCCTCGATCGGCATGTTCGAGACCGCCATGAAGTTTTCCGGCACGACGGTGGTGAGTTGAAAACGGGCCCGGAAACTCGGCTCGTCCCAGCAGGGAAACATGCGGCGCGCATCGGTCGCTTCGAACTGCGTCCCGAGCATGATCTTTTTCGCGTTCGTGCCCTGTTCCTGGTAGCGGGCGTAGAAGAGCCCCTGCCCCTGGGCGTTGATTTTCCCGGCAAACTTAAGCGCCACCTGGTGCTCGCCGGCCGGCAGCTCGTTAGGCAAGGTCAGGGTCAGCGTTTGCTCCGCCGCGTTTAGTTCGATCGCTTTCTTCGCCAGCGGCTGGTCGTCGATCGAGGCGGATTCGATCGTGAGCTCGAGGGCGTTCAGGACCAGTTTCGTGACCGGCTTTGCCACCTTCAGTTTGACCGTTTCCGAGCCGGTAAAGGTCAGCTTCGCGAGGTCCGGGGCGATCCGTATCGCGTATTCCGTGGGCACGACTTCCTTGGGCAGCTTGCCCGGGGTCGTCGCGAAATCGAATTTATCTTCCGCGATCACGACCGTTGAGAGAGCGAAAAAAAGAACCAGGCAAAGAAAACGCATTGGCCACTAAACGCCGCAAGGCACGTTCCGCAATTTCGCCGGGACAATTACTGCACGACGAGGAGGAGGAGCAATTGCCCCGCGCCGATCTGCGGACCCTTGATCACGAGCGGGCTTCTCTTGCTTAACGTCGCGTCAGTTTCCAGAAGCACCTGGCGATCCTGAAAAAGTTGGAGCTTCAGGCGATAGCCGTCGCGCGAGGCGCCGCGCGCGTCGACGTGCAGCGAGAAATGTTTGCTCGCGGCCAGCCAGTCTTCCTGACCGCTCTGGAGCGATTTGCGCGATTGGCCGATGATCTCAAAATGGTTGTAGCCAAAGGTCCGCTTGAGCGTCCCATGGAGCCGGTGCATCTGCGGCGGCGGCGGGGTGGGATGGCTGACGTTCGTCGCTATGACTAATCCGCTCCAGACATTCTCGCCCGCCTGCGTACTGGAAAAAAGCGCCCCGCAAAAAAAAGTGAGTGCGGTGAGAAAGAGGAGTGAGCGCCGCATCGATTACTTTGCGGCGTATTCTGCCGGCAACGACTTCAAGCCGTCAACCCAAAGCACCGTAACCTGATCCTGTTTCGTCTGGAAAATGGTCACCGTGGCGTAGGGGCTCACGTTTGGATCGACCCGCGCATTCAGGATCTGGGTGAGATATTGCGACTGATCCGGAGCCGGCGCTTCGCGCAGAACGAAGAAGGTGCAGACCGCAAAGAGCGCGAGCGAAGTCATGCCGGTCCAGAGCAGGCGGCGAATCGTCCACCAGCTGGCACGGTCCTGCACTACGGCGCGCGGTGCGGCCTCTTTCGTCTCGGCCGCGATCAACTCGCGCAATTGATGATGGAAAAACTCCTCGTTCGCCATCGCGCGAGGCTGCAGTTGTTCCTTCAGGAATGAACCGAGCCGCAGAGCCTGGCGCTTTTCCACCTCAGCCGCGGCACGATCTTCGAGCGTCGCTTCGAACGCGACGCGATCCGCCTCGGGCAATTCGTCATCGACCCAGGCGGTCCATTTTCTTCAAACGTTTTCATAAACATCCCGCAACGAAGCCTGCAGTTTCTTCCGCGCATAAAAGAGGCGCGACATGACGGTGCCGATGGAACAGCCTAACGACTCCGCGATTTCATGATATTGCATGCTTTCAATTTCCTTCATTAAAATAACCGCCCGATGCTCGGGCGAGAGCTGTGCGATGGCGGCGTCGATCCGGCCGCGAATCTCCTGGTGATGCATCCGCTCGTGCGGAAGCGCGTCGGCATGGGGCACGGTGCGCGAAGCCGGATCGATCTCTTTCAACTGGATCGCATCGTCAAACTCGGCTCCGGCGCCCTTGACCTGTTTCTTGCGCAGCCAATCGATCGTGACGTTCATCACGATGCGATAAATCCAGGTGTAGAACGACGATTGGCCACGGAAACGCGCGATCGATTTCCAAGCCTTCAGGAAACTGTCCTGGGCCAGATCCCAGGCGTCCTGCTCGTTGTGCACCATGTTGTAAATCATGCCGAAAATCCGGGTTCGGAAGCGGTTAACGAGCTCGTCGAAGGCCTCGGTATTCCCCGCCTGCGCTTGCTTCACCAGGTCGAGTTCCGGGACATCGGCTTGAGCCGCAGTCGCTTCCGTATCCATTTTTAGACGGGTGCGGCCCCGATTCATTCAACGGCTAAAGGTTGCCGTAACGACGCAACCATTCGCCGCGGAATTCGCCCATCAGCAGGATGATGCCGTCGCGGACCTGAAAGATCCGCTGCTTCAAGGCGGAATGCTGCAAGCGGGTGATCGATTTTTCGGCCAGGAGCTGAGCCGAAGCCTCCATCGCGACGGTGACCGCTTTGAGCGCGCGTTTCAAGTAGGCGATGGTCATCCCGAGTTCCTCGGCCTCTTCGTCGCTCAAAGCCGCGGCCAGTTTCGCGGCCGCGAGAGCACTGTGGGTCGCCAGCTTGACCGCGGCCGGATCGTTCTGGAGGGCGGGGTTTTTTTCAAAGAGCTGATCGATCCAGATGGTGAGGGCAAAGGCCGCGCGATAGAGAACGTGTTGCTCGAAGCTTTCCGCGAAGGAAGTCAGCGGTTCCAGGTCAGAGATCTCATCCTCGTCCTCCTCCTCGAGAAAAGATTCCGCCTCATCGTTCCAATCCTCACTGGTGTCTTCGCTGCGATGATACCAGCCCATCTCGCGCGCCACGATCTCGTCGCGTTGCGGGTCGTCGATGTACTTCTCGAGCAGTTCCATGTATTTCTCTGTCTTCTGGTCCTGCTGCTGGAGAAACCGTTCCCACTCGTATTCATCCCAAGCGCGGTCTGAGTCGGGCTCGGCCATGATTTTATTTAGGCCAGCTTAACAAGCTGCGCAAAAAAGTTTTGACCTCCCGCGGGCGGGAAGGAAACGAAGCCCGCGAGAGCAGAAGCCCCGGCGCGCGCGCCGCCGGGTGGGCCGGTCCTTTCGCCTAACGACTACGAGACGCTCGCCGGCTGGTCTTCCGCGCGTTTCGTCTGGAGGCGGAGCTGGCCGCAGGCGGCGTTGATGTCGTGGCCTTTCTCGCGCCGGAGGGTTGCGACCGCGCCGTGCTCGCGCAGGACGCGGAGGAAACTCTCCTGCCGATTGCGCGACGGGCGCGACCACTCCAACCCTTCCACGGTATTGTAAGGGATGAGGTTGACCTTGGCGGAAAGTCGGAGGGTGTGCTCCGCCAGCCGGTGCGCCTGCTCGTCACTGTCGTTCACCCCGGCGATGAGGATGTATTCAAACATGAGCCGCTTCTTCTGGGCGACGTATTCGTCACAAGCCGCGAGGAGCGTCGCGAGATTGTATTTCCGATTCACCGGCATGATCTGGTCGCGCACCTCGTCGGTCGCGCCGTGCAGGGAAATGGCGAGACGGAATTGGGTCGGCTCGTTTGCCAGCCGGCGAATCTGCGGGGCAAGGCCGCTGGTCGAGATGGTGATGTGACGCGCGCCGATCTCGAGGCCCCACGGCGCGTTGATGATACGAATTGCCCGCAAGAGATTCGTCAGGTTGGCCAGTGGCTCGCCCATCCCCATGAAAACGATGTTGTCGATCCGTTCGCCGCTCGCTTCCTCGACCGCGAGCAATTGGTCGACGATTTCCCACGCGTCGAGGTTGCGGGAGAATCCATCGAGCCCGCTCGCGCAGAATTTGCAGCCGTAAGCGCAGCCTACCTGGGTCGAGACGCAGGCCGTCCGGCGATCCGAAGTTTCGCCATAGAGCGCGGGTGAAGCCGGGATCAGGACCGACTCGATCAGGTTGCCATCCGCGAGCCGGAACAAAAATTTCCGGGTCGTATCGTGGGAGCCGACGACCCGGACTGTCTCCGGCCTAACGAAAGTGAAATCGGCGGCCAAACTCGCCCGGGTCGCGGCCGGCAGATCGGTCATGGCCTCGAAAGAAGTGACCCGCTTGTCGTAAAGCCAGGCCATGACCTGCTTCGCGCGGTAGGCCGAGTCGCCCTTCGTCGCGAAGTGCTGGATGAGTTCGTCGAGCGCGAGCGACTTGATTGAAGGCTTGGACACGAGGGAATTTACGGGTGCGGCCGTGGTTGTCACTTGCTCGCTACCAGGATGCCATCGGGTTGTTCCCGGGTGTCGGGAAGGTCGATCTCGATCTCGTATCCATTCTTCTGCAGGAGCGCGCGGCAGTCGGCGTGCAGGGTGAGCCCGCGGGCGCGGCCATGTGTGCCGATGAGAAAGGTTTTCACCGCGCCCGTCCGCATGCTCTCACCGGCGCCTTTCAAGACCTCCAGCTCGAGGCCCTGGACATCCATCTGCAGAAGATCGACCGCGCGTCCGATCTGCCTAACGAAGGCATCGAGAGTGATGGTCGCGATCGTGAGCTTTTCCTTCTTCGGCCGGCGCAGGCCGATCGTCTCGAGCAGCCCTTTCCAGCGCGCGCTGAGCGAGCGCGGCGCGCGTTCACTGGCGGGCGCGAGCCGGCTGCCGTAGCCGCGATCCATGAAGGTTTCGCTCCCGGCGTGGGAGGTGAGGCCTTCCGGGTGAATCGTCACGGCCGCGGCCGTGAGATCGTTGAGCGCGAGATTTTCCTGCAGAAATGCCCGATGGCGCGCGAGCGGCTCGACCCCGTGGATCGCGAGGCCGGGAGAAAGTTTGCGCGCCAGGATGAGGTAATAGCCAACGGCCGCGCCGACATCGACGTAGCAGCCGTCTGCCGGGAGGCGCCGGATCAGGTCGACGAAAATTTCCTCTTCCTCGGCTTCGTGGATGTTGCGCTTCCGGTAACGTTCCCGCTGCTCCTGGAGCAGTTGCTCGTCGTAGACCCGGACGCCGTTCTCGAAAGTATGTACCAGGCGGTCCATCGCCTAACGAGCGACGCTGACCCGCCAGATCGTGCCATGCCCGTCCTCGCTGAAGAAGAGGCTGCCATCTTTTGCCACCGCGACGCCGACCGGGCGGCCCCAGACATCTCCGTTCGGCGTAACGAAGCCGGTGACGAAATCCTGGTATTCGCCGGTCGCCTTCCCGTTCTCGAGCGGCACGCGCACGATCTTGTAACCGGTCCGGCGGGTGCGATTCCAGGAGCCGTGAAAAGCGGCAAAGACATCGCCGCGATATTCCTCGGGAAACTGTTTCCCATCGTAAAAACAAAGATTGAGCGAGGCGGAATGGGCCTGCACGAGGACGTCGGGCACGATCACCCGGTTGGCTAATTCCGGGCGCGCTCTTTCGTGCCGGGGATCCTGATGATTCCCGAGATAATACCAGGGCCAGCCGTAAAAGCCGTTTGGCGTGACGTGGCTGATGTAATCGGGCACGAGGTCGTCGCCCAGTTCGTCGCGCTCGTTCACGCTCATCCAGAGCTCGTTGCTCCCGGGACGGAAGGCGAGGCCGACCGCGTTGCGAACTCCCCACGCGTAAACTTTCTGGCCGGAGCCATCGGGGTTGAACTCGAAAATCCGCGCCCGATCCTGCTCCGAGGCGTTATCGGAGACGTTGGAGAGCGAGCCGACCGAGACGTACATCTTCTTGCCGTCGGGCGAGAAAACGAGGTCGCGCGTCCAATGTCCGCCGCCGCGCAGGAGCCCGCCGCCGGAGAGATGGGCGCCGAGTCTTTCGGCCGGGCCGCGCGCCTTCAGGTCGCCGTTGCGATAGGGAAAACGGATCACTCCATTGGTGTTGGCGACGTAGAGATACTGCGGATCGGGGCCGGGTGGATAAAAGGCGAGACCGAACGGCTTGATCAAATTCTTCTCGGTGAAAATCTCGGTCTGCATGGGTTTGCCATCGCCATCCTGGTCGCGCACGACCTTGATCTGGTTGGCCCGGCTTTCGCTGACGAAGAGGTCGCCATTCGGCGCGGTGCAGAGAACGCGCGGATCGCGAAATCCACCGGCGTATTCCTCGACCTTGAAGCCCGCCGGGACCTGCGGGGCCGCACCCGCCGGGCGGGCCACGATGTCGGGGCCGTTGTTCGCGGAGCGGGTGTCGTTAGGGGGGGGCAGATCCGCGACCGTGATCTTGCGCCACACTCCGGGCGCGTCGCCCGTCCAGTCGCCCATCGCGGCCGGGCCGGTGAGCAATTTGCCCGGCTCCGGAGCGGCCAACGCGGTCAGAACGAGCGAGCCCGCCGCCCAGCAGAATAGTCTTTGCCCGAGCCGGGACATGAAGAGCGATTCCCGCCTAACGGAAAATGGCCGCGCTCTTTTCCTTCGCCTTGCCCGCCAGCTGTTGCTGCGATTTGCGCTGGTTCTGCACGAAGGTGTTGTTCTCGCCAAATTTCGCCCAAGGCCCCGGGGGCACCTCGCTGAACTCGACGAACTTCCAATCAGTCACGTCGGTCTCCTGCATCCCGAGATAATCGCGAACCGCGGGAGAGACATCGAGGCCCGCGCCACGGTTGAGATTCGGCTTCGGGCGTTCATTGCCGAAGACGTATTCCCAGTGGTCGGTGCGGAACGGTCCGGCGTCCTCCCACTGCGCGTAAACCGTCCGATTGCCTTTGCGAATCGCGACCCACCGGCCTTTGCAAACCGAGACGGCGGGACCCTGATACGCCTCCTTGAACCATGGCACGACCTTGGGCGCTTCCGAGCGATGCCCTTCGCGGGCCTTGTCGTTGTAGGGCCGCGCGCAATAAAAGGGATTCTGTTTCGGGGTGAATTTCACCGGGATGTAGTTTTGGCGCCGGGCGGGGTTTGGATCGTCGTAACCGCCGTAATTCCGCGCCCAGGCCGCGTCCCAGCTGCTGGCATGATTCGGCACCGGGTTGTTGGCGGTCGGGTTTTCCCCAATCCAGAAAACCGTCGTCACAATCGAGTTTTTCCAAGGGAAACGCTCCTCGCCTTTTTTGGCGTTGAGCGAGGCCGGCGGAGCGTACGTGATCGGGTCGACCTTGAGCAGCACCTCATCGTTCAGGCGGTTCTGCTTTTTGCTCACCTTGAACTTGGTGGCGGGAGTCTGGGCCGCGGCGGCAGGGGTGAAGAAGGCCGAGATCGATGACAAGATGACCGCGACAGCGTGGGTAAATGTTCCTGTTTTCATCAAAAGCAAAAACTCCAGCACCGAGGCCGGAGGGACGCACTTATTTAGATTCGGCCTGAAGACCGGAATGCGTGTAAATTGAAGTCGCGGAGCATCGCACAGATGGCTCATTGATCAAGGGGCACGGCCTATTTTCCCGAACGCGGCCCTCTATAAAAAATTCGCGAGGCCTAGACAAATTTCCCGGGATTAAGGATGCCGAGCGGGTCGAGCGTTTGCTTGAGGCGCACGTGCAGTGCGCGGCTCGTTTCGCTCGTCGCTTCGGGCCACCAGCGCTTTTTCGCGAGGCCGATGCCGTGCTCGCCGGTGATCACGCCACCCCAGGCGAGGACCTGCGTAAAGAGCTCATCCAGCGCGACCTCGACCCGGGCTCGCACTTCGGGATTGTCGTAGTTCGCGGCCATCAGGTTGACGTGCAGGTTGCCGTCGCCGGCATGCCCGAAGGTCGCGACCGGGAAACCGTGCCGGGCCTCCAGATTGCCCGCAAACTCGACCAGCTCCACGAGCCGGCTGCGCGGCACGACGATGTCTTCGTTTAACTTCGTCAGGCCAGTGGCCCGAAGCGAATCGCTGAACTCGCGTCGCAAGGCCCACAATTTCTCCGAGCCTTCCTCGGTCGTGGCGACAGCGAGGGCGTTGGGCTTTTTGCCCTCCAGCAAGGTGTGCAAGGAGGCCGCTTCGCTCCGCACGCTCTCCACCTGACCGTCGACGTCGATGAGGAGATGCGCGTTCCCTTCCGGGACGAGCGCGGTCCCGCGATCGCGCCGGGCGGCTTCGAGCGTGAAGTGATCCGCGATCTCGAGCGAAGAAGGCAGGAAGCCAGCGGCGAAAACAGCCCGCACGGCCGCGGCGGCGTCCGTCATCGTGGCGAAAGCGGCCGAGAGCGTGGCCCGGGCCGGCGGCAATGGCAGAAGGCGCAGGGTGATCTCGGTGACCAAGCCTAACAATCCTTCCGAGCCGACAAAAAGCCCGATCAGGTCGAAGCCGGTTTTGTTCTTGTGCACCCGGCCGCCGGTCCGGAGCACTTCTCCGCTCGCGAGCACGACTTCGAGGCCGATCACGTAGTGACGCGTGACCCCATACTTCAGGCAACGCGGCCCGCCGGCATTCGTCGCCACGTTTCCGCCGATGCTGCAATCATGCAGGCTGGCCGGGTCCGGCGGGTAGAAAAGTTTCCGCGCGCGCGCGGCG
>JBBSLW010000077.1:0-12651 GCA_038233495.1 Chthoniobacterales bacterium
CGAAGTTGAGCGGCTCTTCCGCAGGCTCAAAGGCTTCCGGCGCATCTTCTCCCGCTTCGATAAACTCGATGTGATGTTCACCGCATTCATCCACTTCGCTCTTATCATCGAGGCTCTGCGTTAGTGTTAACAGGCCCTAGTGGACTTTAGCGATTATTGGCTGTCCTTGCAAATCATACAATTACGACGATTCAACCGAATCCAGAGTTTTACTCTGACTAGCTGCAATTTGCTCTGTTTTCGGCCGAACGTGGACAAAAGGGTGTATACAAAATCGAACTTCGATGCATTCTTTGTTCGAACCTAGTTGTCTTGGTGAGTGAGCATCAGAATCGCGTCGCCTCCCGTTTCTCCATGAAATCGTAGATGCGACTACACGGCGTCCGCGGCGGGAAGAGTTCCTGAACCGGAGTCTTCAAAACTCGGCCTTCCGTCTTCAACGCCCTCCGTCGAGGACTCGTTGGGCTACTATTTCGCTTGCGGCTTCGCTTCTTTCGCTCGTATCCCTGATTCCCGTTTTCGGGACGCCCGCTTGAGTAAGGCATTAACTGCTCTCAGACCCGCGCAGCGTTCGAATCAAATGAAGGCAGACTCGTTCCCAACTACTGCTATGAACTGCGCCCGCCTTCGCTTGAGTGCCGAAACCACGACGATTTTCGTCCGTGACGGATGGCTGATCATCGAGACGGCGGATCGCGTTGCGCTTCAGGATCAAATGCGGAGCGCGGAGGGATGCCAGCTTTTAACGGTTGTGGAAGTCAGCCGTCGCACCGGGTTCAGCGCGGGGGCGGTACGCGATTGGATCAAGCGGTCCTTGGTGAAGGCTGTACGTATCGGCAAGAAATATCGAATTCAGGAAGCCGAACTCGAGCGTCTGATCGAGGGAAAAGCGAGCAGCGACGTTGCACTCTCCAAGAGAATCGGTCGGAAACGGAAGGCAGTGACGCTTTGAAGGAATAGACTCGGAGGTAGATCAAACTGCCGCCGCGACCCAACGCAGAAAAGGGTCGCGCGCTCGTTTCTTCGCCGCCACCGGCAGGAGATTTGAAACCAACGCAGACCTTCCTCGAAAGTTTTTGCTTCCAAATAATGGCGTTTGACCATGCCAACCGAATTGCCCATCTCCAGTGCCACTTGCGGAACGTTTTGGGTTAGGGCAGTTCGATAACTTCCATACGCATGCCGGAGCGCATTATGTTTCCAATGGAAGTCGGGGAGAACCAATTTCGCCTTCGCGACGATTTGTTCGATCTCTCGCTGCGGAACCTTGTCCCCGCAGACTGGACCGCGAGCATCGCGCCACGGAGAGAGCTTCTTCATCAGCGCGTCGCACATCGGAATGATCCGCCGCTCATTCACCTTCGTGACCTCAGGCGGCAGGTCGATCAATTTTTGCTCCCAGCGCACACAGGACCAATCCATCCGCAAGACCTCGAAAGTCCGAACGCCCGCGAACGCGCCGATGAGAATCCACGGCAGCCAAACTTCTCGAGTGTTGTCGAGGACGAGTTGCAGTTCCTCCGGCGTAAATATCGCCACCGTCTTTCGCGCGACTTTCATCTTGATCACATCCTCAGCCTCAGTCGTGCGATCTTTTGGCAGGTAACGCTCAGAACGCGCAAAACGAAAAAGCGTCACAATCTGATCGCGCAGATTATTCCAACGGCGTGGACCGACCTCGCATCCATTCAGAAATTCTTTGATGTGCGGCGCCTGAACCTTCTCAATCTCGTCTGGGACCGCGGCAGCAAAGGATTTCAGATCATCTTCCAGAACGATCGACGTATAGACTTGAGAGTTGCTCCCGACGTTTAGCCGCGATCAGTTCCGCGATCGCTTCCGCAGTTTTCTTGCCGCGATAAGGCGCCTTCGTTCGCTCCCATTCCCGCACGGCCGCAGCACCGTGTAGCCAAACGGTTCCGCAAGATCGCGGGCGAGATTGTAGGCTTGGCGATCGTCCAGCGTCATCGCCCCGCTGACTTTCTTTTGGAGCGCGTCAGAGACTTCACGGGCCAGCTCATCCGCCTCCTTCAAAGTCGCGCGCGAACGCCGCTGCCGCTGACCGTCAGAGTCATACCACACCGTCATGTACCTGCCAGACGAGAGACGGTAAGTGGAGATGTCGTGTCCTCTGATTGCTGTGACGCGAAGGGGCTCTTTCATGCCCCACTTTGTCACAAACTGTCACAAACCCACAAGATAATTCACTCTACGAATAAAGAAAAAGTGGAGGCGAGGGGAGTTGAACCCCTGTCCTAATCGCTGTCCCCGCGAGCTTCTACATGTGTAGCCGATGATTATTTTTAAATGGTCGGACGTTGCACCGGCACACGCCGTCCATCGAGCCACCACGAAATTCCTTCACCGGCCGGCGCGGTCACTCCGCCGTCCGATTAGCCTGCTGTCCATGTCCCGAGTCGTAGCAGGCGTCCAACCCGGGACATCGCAGTCAATTAAGCCGCGAGAGCGAGATCTTGGTGATCTGCATTTATTTTTTTGGTCCGGATTTTAACGAGGCCAACGAACCATCCTCGACATGCCGCCTGCGCTTCAAACAATCAGTCGAAACCAGTACGCCCCCGTTTTTTTGGGAGGTGATAAATGTAGCAAGTTCCGGGAGAGTTTCAATGGGGCGCCCCTGCCGTAACGATGGCTGCGGCCAAACTTTTGCACCCGTCCGGAAGGCGACGACCGAAACTAAGGGTAACATCAACCAGGAGAAATTATCATGGCTAAACTATTGAAAGTGATCGAGCTGCTCGCGCAGTCGGAGAAAAGCTGGGAAGACGCGGCGCAGGGCGCGGTCAAGGAAGCGTCCAAAACGCTGCGCAACATTCGCTCAATCTACATCAAGGAGTTCGAAGCCTCGGTCGAAAGCGGCAAAGTGGTGCAGTATCGAGTCAACGCGAAAGTGAGCTTCGATCTTGATCCCGGTCGCGCCGACAAACCCCGGCGCAAGAAGAATAACGCGGTCCGCGCACCACGTCGCCGCGGTTAACCCGGGACGTGATCTTTCAACTCGGTGCCGCCCTCGGCCCTCGCGCAATGGGCGCAGCAGTAGATGCGTTCGCCCTCCTGCACGTCGTGGCCGATGACGCGGCAACCGCAATGCTTGCACTTCGGCGCGAGCGCATGGATCGCGCATTCAAAGCTGTCAAAGACATGCGTTTTCCCGTTCATGATCACTTCGAAAGATTTTTCGTAGTCGTTCCCGCAAACTTCACATTGAGCCATGTAAGTGGTTCGTGCGTGGGAGAAGGATTGCTCCTGCGAAAAATCGCCTAACGAAATCCGGCCCGGCGAAAATTCTTGCTTTAACCCAAGTGTGCGAGACGAATTCACCATGCCGGAGCTGCAAGATTTCAAAAGCTCTGCGGCCGTCCTCGTTTCAAGTTGCGACGCCTTTTTTGATGCCTGGCGGCCTTTCCATGCCTTTCTGCAGAAGTTCTGGCGCGATTGTCCGCTCGAGATTTTTCTCCTTAGCAATGAACTGATGGTTCGTTCCCGCCGAATCGACTCCATCGCGGTCGGTCCCGATCGTGGCTGGTCGAGCAACCTGCTCGCCGCGCTCGAGCGAATCACCCATCCCTATGTGCTTTACTTTCAGGAGGACTATTTTCTTACGGCGCCGGTCGATAGTGCCCAGCTCGCGCAGGACTTCGCCGAAATGATGGAGCTGGGCGCGGCCTCGCTCTGCTTCCGCGCGCGCTCCGAAGCGGATGCCGGCTTTCAATCGCTCAACGATCGTTTTGGACTTGTCCCGCTCGACTCCGATGGCCGGACCCGCTGCCAGGTCACTCTCTGGAAAAAGGAGGCATTGCGAAGCATCCTCCGGGCAGGTGAGACGGCCTGGAATTTTGAGGCCCGCGGCAGCGCGCGGACGCAGGAGATGAAGATTCTCTCCTATCGCAGTCGCCAGAACACGCCCATTCCCTATCTGATGTCGGCCATCTCACGCGGCTTCTGGATGCCGAAAGCGATCGCGCTCTGCCGCGCGCATCACGTGACGATCGATCCTTTTTTTCGGCCCGTTTATTCGCCACGTTCCTGGCAGCGAAACCTGCGCCGCCTTCTCAGCCGGAGACCTCCCGTGCAGGAAAACGGCGTGATCGATCTGTCATGAAGCGCATCGTGAGATGGAACGTGAGCAGTCGCGCCCGTCAGCTATCCGGCGGCGACGCGCTCGTGGTCTCGATTCCGAAGAGCGGCCGCACCTGGGTGCGGACGTTTCTTTGCGCTTACTTCTGCGAAAAAATCGGCCAGCCCTTCACCCTTGAACCGGAGCAATTCGAGGGCGTCCCGCACCTCATCTATACGCACGATCTCTTCGAGCAACGGACCAAGGCCGACCGTTGGGATAAGGTGCGCGGCAAGTATCTGATCCCGCAACGGGAGCGCGCCCGGCTCCCGATCGTTCTCCTCACGCGCGATCCGCGCGATGCCTTCGTTTCACTCTTCGTCCAGCTCACCCGCCGGACCCAGGAAACCCCCGACGAACTGAAGAAGATGTCGGCTGGCGAATTGCTGCGCGATCCGGCCTTTGGCATCGAATCGATGGTCGAGATCATGAATAGCTGGCTGGCGGAGTGGTCCGGCCGCGCCGACTTCCTCCTCCTCCGCTACGAAACCCTGCACGCCGATCCGGCGGCCGGTTTCCGCCCCCTCCTCGAACTCCTCGGCGAGCGGCCCATTCATGCTCAGGCTCTCGCCCACGCGCTGGAATTTTCCGATTTCGGTCAGATGAAAAAAATGGAAAGCGCCGGCGCCTTCGAGTCCAAAATCTTGCGCGCCGGCGATGCGTCTGATCCGGAATCGTTTAAGGTGCGCCGTGGCAAAATTGGCGGCTTCCAGGATTACCTTTCGCCTAACGACCAAGCCTATGCGTCCGCCGCGCTGCAGAAACTCAATCCCCGCTTTGAATACACCGCTTCTTAAACTGCTTCGGGTGCCGCTCTAGCAACGTGCCCGCCAAAGATGACCAAACCCCTCCGGGCGGCTCCGGCCTCGAGGAACTCAATCGCGCCATTCTCGAGTCCGCCCTCGATTGCATCATCACGATGGACGCGCACGGCATCGTGCGGGAATGGAATCCGGCCGCGGAACGCACTTTTGGCCACTCCCGCGCCGCCGCAGTCGGGCGCGAGTTGGCCGAGTTGATCATCCCCTTGTATTTGCGTGAACGGCATCGCGAAGGGCTGGCGCATTATCTGCAAACAGGCGAGGGCCCGGTCCTGGGCAAACGGATCGAGATCGCCGGGCTGCATGCCGACGGCCACGAACTTCTCGTCGAACTCGCGATCACCGCGTTTCGCCTCGGCGGCGAGCCCGTTTTCACCGCTTACCTGCGCGATATCACTAATCGGGTGCGCACGGAGCGACGGCGCAAGGCGCAATATTCGGTCGCAAGTTTGCTCGCCGGTTCCCGGAGCATCGAGGAGGCGGCGCCCGAGATCATCCGGACGATCGCGGAAAGCGGGAGCTGGATTCTGGGCGGGCTTTGGCTACTCGATCCGGGCGACGACACTCTGCACTGCCGTTATCTCTGGCACCTGCCGGTGCCTGAGCTGGAAGCCTTCGCCACGATCTCTCGTGCGACCGTCTTTGGTAACGGCGAAGGCTTGCCCGGTCGCGTCGCTCAGACAAAGAAACCGGTCTGGGTCACGGATGTAAAACTCGATAAAGACTTTCCCCGCTTGCGGGCGGCGGCCGCCGCCGGCCTGGCTGGTGCCTTTGCCTTTCCTCTTCTGGCCGGCGGACGCGTCAAGGGCGTGATCGATCTTTTCAGCGCCACGCCCGGGCAACCGGATGAGGATCTGCTCCAGCTCGTCGATTCGTTAGGCAGCCAGATCGCCAACTTCATCGAGCGGCGGCAAATCGCGCACGAGCTGCAGCGGCAGAAGGAAGTGGCGGAAGCGGCCAATGCCGCCAAGGACCAGTTTCTCGCCACCCTCAGCCACGAACTGCGCACCCCGCTTACTCCCGTGCTGATGTGGGCCGGCGGCATGCTGCACGATCACGATCTGGCAGACGACATGCGGGAAGGATTGCGCATGGTCACGCGCAACATCGAGCTCGAAGCCCGGCTGATCGACGACATGCTCGATCTGACCCGGATCGCGCGGGGCAAGTTGCGTCTCCATTTACAGGAGACCGACGTCCACGAAGTCCTGCGCCATGCAGTCGACATTGTGCGGGAAGGCGACTGTCAGCCAAACCTCGGGATTGAGTTTAAACTCAGCGCGAAAGACCATCGCTTGCATGCCGACCCGACGCGGTTGCAGCAGGTCTTTTGGAATCTGTTGCGCAATGCCTGTAAATTCACCCCGCCCGAGGGACGCATCCTGATTCACTCGGAAAATGACGCCAGCGGATCCATTGTCCTGACGGTGAGCGATACCGGCGCAGGGATTCCGGCCGAGGATCTGGACAAGATTTTCGATGCCTTCGAGCAGGTCGGAGAGCGCCGCGAAGGTCTCGGTCTCGGGCTCGCCATCAGCAAATCGATTGTCGAGGTCCACCACGGCCGCATCCACGCCGAAAGCGACGGAGTCGGAAAAGGCGCCCGATTCATCGTGCAACTGCCGACCGCGACGGCCCCGCCAGACGCGACCTGATCACCCTCACGCGGGCCGGCAAAAATAATCCTTGTTATCTCTAGTCAATTAGTAGACTTTCGTTTGTCTACTAATTAACTAGAGATGAATTTGTCGAAACGCAGCGAATACGCTCTCCGCGCCCTGATCGATCTCGGGATCGCGCGCGAACTCGGTCGCCCCATCCTCCAGGTGGCCGAGCTCTCGGCCAAGGAAAAGCTGCCGGTGAAATTTCTCGAGCAGATCCTCAGCCAGTTGCGCGTCGCCGGTTATGTCGAAACCAAGCGAGGCAAGCTCGGTGGCTACTCCCTCGCCAAACCGGCCAGCCGGATCAAGCTCGGCGCCGTCATTCGCCTGCTCGACGGCCCCCTCGCCCCGATCTCCTGCGTCAGCCAGAGCGCCTATGAGCGCTGCACCTGCCCCGATGAAGCGCACTGCGGTCTTCGGATGTTGATGCTCGACGTACGCAACTCGATCGCGCGCATCCTCGATCGCGCCACCCTCGCGCAAATCGTCGAGATCACCCTCCGCAAGATGCGGCGCGATAGCGTTCCCGTCCCCTTTGCCCGCCATTCCTTTGGATTAAACGACCTGCTCGCACCGGCGGTGCGCGAAATCCGGCCTTAAGCCTAACGACTATGAAAATCAACGAATCAAATTGGCTCGTTTTCCTTCTTCGGCCTTTACGGGGCTGTGTCGGCGTCCTCCTTCTCCTCCTCGCGGTCCAGGTCGCGGCTGGCGGCGAAAAGGTCGTCATCCGCTTCGGGCATTTCCCAAACATCACTCACGCCCAGGGCGTGATCGCGCACGGCCTTTCGCGCCAGGGTAAGGGCTGGTTCGAGCAGCGGCTCGGGCCGGACGTCCAGATCCAGTGGTTCAATTACAATGCCGGGCCCTCCGCGATGGAGGCGATCTTCGCCGGCTCGCTCGACCTCACCTACGTCGGCCAGGGGCCCACCCTGAACGCGCACTTCAAGTCGGAGGGCGAGGAGATGCGCGTCATCTCCGGTGCGGCCACGGGCGGCGCGGCACTCGTCGTCAGGCGCGATGCCGGGCTCAACGCGGCGGCAGATTTCCGCGGCAAAACCATCGCCAGCCCGCAGCTCGGGAATACGCAGGACATCTCCTGCCGAGCCTGGCTCAAGGCACAGGGGTTCAAGGTGACGCAAATCGGCGGCGAGGTGCGGGTCCTCCCGGTCGCAAACCCGGATCAACTGGGCGCGTTCCAGGCCAAACAAGTCGACGCTGTCTGGACGGTGGAGCCCTGGGCGACGCGGCTCGAGCGCGAAGCCGGGGGCAGGATTTTTCTCGAGGACGAAAAGGTGCAGACCACCTGGCTGGTCTCGAGCGCGAAATTTCTCGAGCAGCATCGCGAGCTGGCGCGAAAGATCGCGGCCGCCCATGTCGAGTTGACGCAATGGATCCTGGCCCATCCGGAAGAAGCGCAGAAAATCCTGGCGACGGAGTTGAAAGAGGAAACGCGCGCCGCGCTCCCGGCGGAGGAAATCGCGCAGGCCTGGAAGCGGATCAAATTCACGACCGACGTCTCGCCCGAACTGCTGAGCAAAGCCGTCCAAGACATGAAGGACGCCGGCTTCGCGCGGGGCGCGACCGATACCTCGAAACTGCTCGTCCGCCCGTAACCGCCTCCGCCTAACGACAGCAGATTTCCCAAAATGAATCCGTCGTCCACTCTCCCCGATCCCTCGACCGCCAGTGCTTCCGTGCGGGAGGAGCTGCAACTCGTCCCGCCGAGCAAACTGACCGTGGACAACGTCTCGAAAGCATTCCAGACGCGGACCGGCAATGTCCACGCCCTCGACCGGGTGAGCCTGAAGGTTAAAGAAGGGGAATTCGTCTGCCTGGTCGGCGCGAGTGGCTGCGGCAAATCCACCCTGCTTAACATCATCGCGGGCCTCGAGAAACCAGACAGTGGAAGGGTTTCGGCCGATGGCAAAGAGGTGACGGAACCGGGGCGCGAGCGGCTGGTCATGTTCCAGGAGTCCGCGCTTTTCCCCTGGCTGGATGTGCTCAACAACGTCCTCTTCGGCCTGAAAATGAAGCCCAACCTAACGAAAAGTGATCGCAGGGATGTAGCGCGCTATTACCTTGAGCTGGTCGGCCTGAGCCGGTTTGAGCGTTCCAACATCCACGAACTCTCAGGCGGCATGAAACAGCGCGTCGCGCTGGCCCGCGCCCTCGCGCCCAATCCGCGCATGCTCCTGATGGACGAACCGTTTGGGGCTCTAGATGCGCTGACTCGCGAGCAGCTCTACGGCGATCTGCAGAAAATCTGGGCGGCCCGGCGCAAGACCATCATCTTCGTCACGCACAACGTGCGCGAGGCCGCCTGTCTCGGGGATCGGGTCCTGCTTTTTTCGCCGCACCCGGGAAGAATCCGCGAGGAATTCGTGATCCAACTTCCGCGCCCGCGCGACATTAACAGTACGGACCTGGCGGAATACGCCAGCCGGATCATGCGTTCGCTCAAAGGCTTCAAGGACCACAGCGAAGAGGTGGCAGAATGAAACGTTTTTTCCTATCCCTTCTCTTTTTCGCCGGGCTCCTCCTTCTCTGGGATCTGACCGTCCGAGCCCGCGTCTGGTCGCCGGTGCTCCTGCCGTCGCCGTTGAAGGTGGCGGAATATCTGCAGGCGGCGGCCGCCGATGGCACGCTCTGGGAGGCCACGCTGATCACGCTCAAGCGCTTGTTGTTAGGCTACGTCATCGGGTTGATCGGAGGCGTTCCCCTCGGCTTGCTCACCGCGCGCTGGACCGTGCTCCATGACACCATCGGCACGCTCGCGCTCGGCCTTCAGACTTTGCCCAGCGTCTGCTGGGTTCCGCTCGCCCTGCTTTGGTTCGGGCAAAGTGAGGCCGCCATGCTTTTCGTCGTCGTCATGGGAACGCTCTGGTCGGTCGTGATCGCGACCGATACCGGCGTGCGGCATGTCCCTCCGATCTATCGGCGCGCCGCGCTGACAATGGGATCGAAGGGCCTGCACATGTGGCTGCGCGTGATTCTGCCCGCGGCGCTGCCTTTCATCGTCAGCGGCATGAAACAGGGCTGGGCTTTCGCCTGGCGCTCGCTCATGGCGGCGGAGATTTTCGTCACGATTCTTTCCGGCTTCGGCCTCGGCCAGTTGCTGCACTACGGCCGGGAACTCAATGCGATGGATCAGGTCATCGCGATCATGTTCGTCATCGTCCTGATCGGCCTCGCGGCGGACAAGACCTTCTTCGCGCCGGTCGAGCGCTTCCTGCATCGGCGCTGGGGGACGAGCCAGTAGCGGCGGATGAAAAAGCCGGACGCCTCGCGCGAGATTACGATCGTGAACGAGCTCGGCCTGCACGCGCGGCCCGCGGCCGAGTTCGTTAGGCGGGCAAATTCCTTCCGCTCCGAGATCACGCTCGTCACCAAGAGCGGCCGCTTCTCCGCGCTCAGCCTGATCGAGGTGATGCGCGCAAATCTGGAGCGCGGCGCGGTCGCCAACCTCGAGGCGGTCGGGGTGGATGCCGAGGAAGCAGTGGAACGCCTCGCCCGGCTCGTTAGGGAAATGCCGGATTACGCCGACTAGCGAAGCGGGCGCGCGACGAGGATGCCGCTGTCGCTCCGGTAGCGCGCGAGATAGCTCGAGAGCCGGGAATCGATCACGACCTTGCCGTAATTCCGCGGGGAAGAGGCATGCATGAAATGCAGGACGCCGTCGTTGGTCCGGTAGGCGAGGCCGACGTGCGAAGTGGAGTAGAGGTTGGGGCGATCGCGCGAGACGATCCCGATGATGTCGCCGCTTTTCAGTTTCGATTCGATCTGGGCGACCCGGCTCTTGGGAATTTGATAAAGCGGGCGCTCGCTGACCCGCGCTTCCATTCTGCCTAACGGCGCCAGGAGCGACGGGTTCGCCTTCAGGTAGCGGTAATGTTTCCAGCCGAAGGTCATTTCGTGGGCGGCGTGATTGGCGCGCACTCCGCCGAGATCCCGGGTCAGATCGTTGATCAGGCCGCGCCGGTCGTTATCGGCCAGCCAGTCCTCGAGATAATGGAGGCGCGAAAGATATTCGCCGGTGCATTTGCCCCCGCGGTAACGATCGAGCTCGATGTAATGGAGGAACCGCTCGGGCGTCCAGCGCGCTTCCGGTTCGTCCAGCATGCGGGCGAAACCGAGCGCGATTTCGAAGTAGGTCCAGCAATCCATCCCCAGGAAATTGGCCGAGGGCGCTTCGATCCGGTCGTCGATCTCGAGGCTGTAGGACTTGTAAGGCGTCCCGACCATGGCTCGGCCGACCGCGGCGGTGCGCTCGCCGATCTGGAGCGCTTTCCAGTTGTTGGCCTTCGCTTCCTGGACGAGCCGCTCAAACTTTTCGCCGCCCCGAAAAACCGTGCCAAACGGAAGCGAAGCTGCCGTCGTTAGGCTGACGGTTGCGAGCAGGCAGAAAACCCAGGAAAATTTCGCGGCGCGCATGCCCCGAAAGCTTTCGGAGAAAGCGGAGCGGCGCAAGCTGTCGGCGGTCTATTTTCCCGGCGGCGGCGCAGGCACGAGGAGGACGGGACGCCCCGCCGCCTGCAGAACACCCTCAGTCACGCTCCCGACGAGGAGGTTGTAGACCGAGCCGTGCCCGTGCGAGCCCATCACGATGAGGTGCGCGGAAATTTCCGCGGCCGTTTTGAGAATTTCCTCGACCACGTCGCCTTCGCGCTCGTGCGCGATCGCCTGCAGGCCATTGCGCTGAAGCTGCTCGCCGAGAGCGCTGCACTGGCTTTTGTCCCCGTCGTTAGGCGCCTCAATCGGTGCGAAGTCGGCCGGGAGCACAGAGCCGCCGGTCATCCCCATCTCCGGCATGCCGATGCCTGGGTAGCCGATGGTGGAGGCCGGAAAAACCGGGATGGCGGTGACCTCGCGCACGTGGACGATGTGCAGCTCAGCCTCAAAAGCGCGCGCCATTTTCCGCGCGAGCGCGAGGACGCCCTCCATGGCCGGGGAAAAATCGACGGGCACGAGAATACGTTTCATTGGCTTGGGCCCCAGTGGCGGATCCGGTCTCCAGAGAATGCCGGGCGTGCCCCGCGCGGTCAAGCGCTTGGAAAATGAAAGGCCTTCGCTACCCTTCCTCGTGGACGACCTCTTTCTCGAGACCGAGCCGGAAGCGGGCGCGAGCGACGACCAGGCCGCGCCGCTGGCCAGCCGGATGCGGCCGCGCACGCTCGAGGAGTTCGTGGGGCAGGAACACATCCTCGCGCCCGGTAAGCTCCTGCGCCGCGCGATCGAGGCCGACCGCCTGCCCTCGGTCATCCTCTCCGGCCCGCCCGGCACCGGCAAAACCACGCTCGCGCAGATCATCGCCGCGATGACGGAGTCGAAGTTTGAACGGTTGAGCGGGGTGGAAAACAACGTGGCCGAGATGCGCAAAGTCGTGGCCGGCGCGACCAACCGCCGCCGCACTTCCGGGAAAAGAACAATCCTGTTCGTGGACGAAATCCACCATTTCAATAAGGCCCAGCAGGACATTCTCCTGCCCGACGTGGAGAGCGGGAACCTGCGCCTGATCGGCGCGACGACCTACAACCCGTTTTTCTACGTGAACAGCGCGCTCGTCTCGCGCTCGCAGGTTTTCCAGCTCGAGTCGTTAGGCGTGGCCGAGCTCGAGAAACTGATCGACCGCGCGCTCCAGGACGAGGAACGCGGTCTGGGCACGCATCGCGTAGAGATCGATCCCGACGCCAAACGCCATCTCGCCAAGCTGAGCGACGGCGACGCGCGAAAATGCCTGAACGCGCTCGAGATCGGCGTCCTGACCACTCCGCCTAACGACAAGGGGATCATCCCTTTTACCCTCCGGGTGGCGGAGGAAAGCATCCAGACCAAGGCGGTGGTCTACGATCGGGCGGGCGACGCGCATTACGACACGATCAGCGCCTTGATCAAAAGCATGCGCGCCTCGGACGAGCCGGGCGCGATCTACTGGCTCGCGAAAATGCTTCATGCCGGCGAGGACTTTCGTTTCATCGCGCGGCGGATCGTCATTTTCGCGAGCGAAGATGTCGGCCTGGCCGATGCCGAG
>JBBSLW010000078.1:0-12575 GCA_038233495.1 Chthoniobacterales bacterium
CTAAGCAAGTCGCGCCGCCCCGACCCGTCAATGAACTCGTTCCCAATTCTCAACGTCCGCGATCTCACGAAAAGCTATTCGACGGGCGGCGGCCGGCTGACCGTGTTGCACGATGTCACTTTTTCGCTCGGGCAGGGAGCGACCTGCGCCATCCTCGGGCCGTCGGGCAGCGGCAAGACGACGTTGCTCGGCCTCGCCGCCGGGCTCGATTTGCCGACCTCCGGCTCCGTCCTGCTCAACGGCATCGCGCTCGGCGAGATCAGCGAAGACGAGCGTGCCCGGGTCCGGAACGAGCATGTCGGTTTTGTTTTCCAAAATTTCCAGCTTATCCCGACCCTGACCGCGCTCGAGAATGTGACCGTGCCGATGGAGTTGCGCGGCGATCGCGGCGCGCGGGCGCAGGCGCTCGATCTCCTGCAGCGCGTCGGGCTGGGCGACCGGAGCGAGCATTACCCAACGCAGCTTTCCGGCGGCGAACAGCAGCGCGTCGCGCTGGCGCGGGCCTTTATTAACCAGCCGAAAATTTTGTTTGCCGATGAACCGACCGGCAATCTCGACGCCGAGACGAGCCAGAAGGTGATCGATATCATGCTCGAATTGAACCGGACGGTCGGGACCGCGCTCGTCCTCGTGACGCATGACCCCGAAGTGGCGCGCCTGACCGAGCGCACGATCCGCCTGCGCAATGGGGCTATGGTGGAATGAATCATCCGCCTTTCAGTTTGGGAGAACGGCGGACCAGACCGGTAAAAGTTTCCATCACGCGATGAGCCATCCCGGCAACAGCTTCGGTTTCCTCTTCCGCATGGCCTGGCGCGACAGCCGCTCGAGCCGGCGCCGGCTTCTTCTTTTTTCGATTTCGATCTCGTTAGGGGTGGCCGCCTTGATCGCGATCGGTCTCTTCCGTGCCAGTCTTGCACAGGCGATCGACGACCACGCGCGTTCCCTTCTCGGGGCCGATCTTGTGGTCGAAAGCTCCCGCCCGTTCACCCGGGAACAGGAGCAAATGCTCCGGTCGTTAGGCGCGACCCAGGCGCGGGAAGTGCGCTTTCGCACGATGGCGCTGTTTCCGAAGTCCGGCGGGACCCGGCTGGTTTATGTCCGCGCCCTCGGCGGCAATTTTCCCTTCTACGGCAAGATGGAAACCACGCCGCCGGCCGCGGCGCAAACCTTCCGCAACGGCGGCGAAGCGGTCCCGGAGGAGAGTCTGCTCTTCCAGTTTCGAGCCAGCGCGGGCGACTCGATCAAGATCGGTGAAGCCACCTTCAGGATTGCGGGCGCGCTGACCAAGATGCCGGGCGAAGCCTCGCCCGCCGCGAGTTTCGCGCCGCGGGTTTACATTCCGCTGCAAAATCTCGCCGAGACGAACCTGCTCAAGCCGGGCAGCCTGGCGCGTTACCTCAACTTCGTGAAGTTCGCGCCGAACGTCGACGTCGCGGCGGAAGTGGAAAAACTCGCGCCGCAGATCGAAAAAAGCGGGCTCGAATACGACACCGTCGCGAAACGAAAAAAAGATTTGGGCGAGGCGCTCGATAATCTTTACCGCTTCCTCAACCTTGTCGGCTTCATCTCGCTCCTCCTCGGCGCGGTCGGCGTGGCGAGCGCGATCCAGGCGCATCTCGAGCAAAAGGTGCGGACGGCGGCGGTCCTGCGCTGCCTCGGCGCGGCCGGTCGCACCACGGTCGCGATTTATCTTTTGCAGGCGATGGCGATGGGCGTGATCGGCGTTCTCTCCGGCGCCGCGCTTGGTCTTGCGCTGCACCGGATTCTGCCCGGCCTGCTGCAAAAGTTAATCCCCTTCGAGCTCCCGACTGCGATCGCCTGGACGCCGGTCTGGGGAGGAATGGCGGTCGGATTCGCGGTTTGCATTCTCTTTGCCTTGCCGCCGCTCCTGCGTTTTCGGCGGGTCTCGCCGCTCCTCACTTTGCGCGCCTCGGTCGATGAAAAGGCCGCGCCGCGCCGGCCCGATTTCGTGATCTGGCTGATCTACCTCGTGATCGCCGCCAGCCTGACGGCGTTCGCCATCCTGCAGGCGAATGCCTGGAGCGACGGCCTTTTTGTCGCGGGCGGATTGGGACTCGCGGTGGCCATCCTGGTCGGCGTAGCGAAGCTGCTGATTTTTCTGGTGCGCAAACTTCTGCCGCCAGGCTGGAGTTTCGTTCTCCGCCAGGGCCTGGCGAATCTCTACCGGCCCAACAATCGCACCCTGCTTCTCACCTTGTCGTTAGGCTTGGGCACTTTTCTGTTGCTCACGATTTACCTGACCCGTGATGTGCTCCTGACCCAGTTCCGCTCGATCGACGCGAACAATCAGCCCAATATTTTTCTCTTCGACATCCAGCCCGATCAGACCCAGGCGGTCGCGGATCTCGTCCGGCAACAGCAACTGCCGGTCATCCAGCAGGCGCCGATCGTGACCATGCGCCTGGTCGAGGTGAAAGGGCGCAAGTCGTCCGACATTTTGAAGGATCCCAATCGGAAGGCCCCGGAATGGGAGCTGGAACGCGAGTATCGCTCAACCTATCGCGCCGACTTGAGCGAGACGGAAAAGATCACGGCGGGGAAATGGGTCAGCCATTTCGATTATCATCCCGGCGAGACCGTACCGGTCTCGGTCGAGCAGGGAATTGCGCGCGATCTTGGCCTAACGATCGGCGATAGCCTCGTTTTCGACATCCAGGGCGTGCCGATCAAGGCCCGGGTGGCGAGCTTGCGCGAGGTCGATTGGAAACGTTTCCAGACCAACTTCTTCGTCGTTTTCCCGACCGGCGTTCTGGAAAACGCGCCGACTTTCAACGTCCTCGTCAGCCGGGTCCCGACGCCGGCCGCCTCGGCCCGGTTGCAGAATGCCGCGGTCGCGAAATTCCCCAACATCTCCGCGCTCGATCTGACCTCGGTCATCCAAACGGTCGACGCGATCCTGGGGAAGGTCGCGCTCGTCATCCGAATCATGTCGCTCTTCACCGTCGGCACCGGGTTGGTCGTGCTCGGGAGTACGATCTGGAGTGGCCGTTATCAGCGCCTGAAAGAGAGCGTGCTCCTGCGCACCCTCGGCGCGTCGCGCGCGCAGATCTGGAAAATACTGTGCGCAGAATACTTGTTCCTCGGCCTGCTCGCGAGCGCGACCGGGATTGGGCTCGCGCTGGCCGCGAGCTGGGCGCTCGCGGTCTTCACCTTCAAGCTGGCCTACACGCCCGCGCTTCTGCCGGTCGTGCTCGCCGGGTTGATCGTGACCGCGCTGACCGTCGCGGTCGGGTTGCTCACGAGCTACGGCCTCGGCTCGACGCCGCCCCTCGCGATTTTGCGCGAAGAACTCGATTGAGCGGCCGCCGGCGGTTTCAATTTCGCCAGTTCACTTGTCGTTAGGGGGCGCCAATGTCCGCGCGGCATTTCGCCGAGATGGAGATGGCCGATGCGGGTTCGGACGAGCCGTTCCACTTCGTAGCCGACTTCGTAAAACATGCGGCGGATCTGGCGGTTCAATCCCTGGCGCAGAACGACGCGCACCTGGGTCGCGCCGACCGGCTGGAGGCGGGCGAGACGGGCGCGTTTGCCATCGAGAAAAACGCCGTCGAGCAGTTTCTGCGCAAGCTGCGGATCCCAGCGCCGATCGAGCGTGACCTCGTATTCTTTCTCCACCTTGTAGCGCGGGTGGGTCAGTTGCTGCGCAAGATCGCCGTCGCTCGTCATGAGGAGGAGGCCCTCGGTCTGAGTGTCGAGCCGGCCGACGTTAAAGAGGCGGGCAAACTTCGGCGGGAGGAGATCGTAGATCGTGTCGGTCGCGTGCGGGTCGCGCCGGGTCGAGACGAAGCCTTTTGGCTTGTGCAGGATGAGGGTCAGTGTTTCCGCCCGCCTAACGACGCGGTTACCGACCTTGACGTGATCGCTCTCCTCGACCTGGGTGGCAAAGTTGGTCACCGGCCGGCCATTGATCGTGACCCGGCCTTCGGCGATCAACTCATCGCAATGCCGGCGCGAGCCGAGCCCGGCGGCAGCGAGGAAACGATTGAGGCGCACTTTAGTTGAGAGTCGTTAGCTGAGAGTTGAGAGACAGACGCGAGAGCGACTCTCAACCATCAACTCTCAACTACGAACTTCTGCTAAAGATCCGGCTTCGTCTTCGGCAGGCCGACGACTTTGCTCGTGTCTTTCCACTGGCCGCGCTTCTTGAGCAGGTCGACCCGTTCGAAACGTTTCAGGACGTTTCGTTTGGCTGTGATGGTGCTGGCGCCTTTGAGACTGCGATGCTGGGACATAAAAATTGCTCCGGGTTGTGCTCCGAAAATGGACGGGCAAGGTAGCGGGCCTTGCCGGTTTTTCAAATGGTTTGCTCTTTGCCGCCCGCCCGGGCCGGGCCGCGTGCGGATTTTAGCGGCGATTACTCAGGAGGAGGGTCGTGCCGCAGGTGGTCAATTCCTCGACCTGGCCATGCGCGCGGAGGACTTCCTGCCAATGCGGCAGGCGCCGTTGTTCGACCAGAAGGTAAAGGCGATCGGCGCCGGACCAGGCCTGCACCACGGTCTTTTCATCGAGGAAAATATCCGGGGTCGGGCCGAGGGCGGCGCCCGGTTCGGAGGCCGGGTCCTGGTTCACGAGGTAAAATTTGCGGTCGAGATAAAAGAGGAGGCTGCTCCCGACGTGCAACGGTCCCTCGTAGATCACCTTGTCGTTAGGCGCGACCTGTTTCTGGATGAAATCAGCGGCGTCGGCGAGCGAGAAATAAGGGGCCATCCGCGCCACGCCATCCATCATGCTGAAACCGATCGGGACCATCGCGGCGGCGAGAGCGGTGAGGGCGAGGCGCGGCTTGGCCTTGCGCAGGAACCAGAGCGCGATCGCCGGGAACAAAACCAGAGCCAGCCCGATGATGCCGAACATGGAACGAAAGCCGAGCCAGGTGGAAATCGGGATATCGGTGATTGTGCGCCAGGCGGTGGAACGCGCGGCAGTCGTGCCCCATTGGCCGTCAGCGTCCTGGAGGAGCGACGGGAGACGCCAGGCGATAAAGCCGGCCACGAGCCCGATCGCGAGCACCCCGGCCACGCCGGCGACGCGGGTCCAGCGCGGCATTCGTTCCCAGGCGGTCGCGGCGAAAATGGCAAACCCGCCCCACATACTCATCGAGTAGTAATCCTGGCGTTGACCGATGACGAAGATGGGGAGAAAAACCACCGCCATCCAGCAGAGCGGCAGGGCGTGGGTGAACTCGATTGCGCGCGGCCGAAAAACGCGGCGCCAGGCGAGGAGCACGCCGGGCAGGATCGCGACCGTCCACGGAAACCACCAGGCGAGATGCAACCCGAGGAAGACGCGGCACGGCACGTTGTCGTAGCTGTGCGCGGCATCGGCTTCGCCGGCGAGATGGACGAGCCATTCGCGGGCGGTGAATTGCTCGATGAAACCGGGATGGCGCCATTCCAGCCAGATGTGCCAGGGCGCGGCGATAACGAGAAACGCGAGGATGCCGTCCCAGCGCAGCAACTCTCGAAAACGGATCCGCGCTTCCCTGTAAAAACAAGCGAGCAGACCGAGGATCGCGGCCGGATAAAGCAGGCCGTGCAGGCTCTTCGTCATGCAGGCGAGCGCGGCACAAATCCAGAAGCCGATGAACCAGCCGCGGCGGCTGGTGCGCTGTTCGTAGCCGCGAATCGCGCAATAAATCGCGCCGGCAATGAAGGCGCTAAAGACCGGCTCGGGCATGATGATTCGCCCGAAAATAAAAGTGCCGGCGCAACAGAGATGAATCAGGCCGGCGAGAAAGCCGCGCCACGGCCCGCCCAGCCGGTCGCCGATGAGAAAAGTGAGCGCGACCGCCGCGAAGGAGGCGAGCGCGATCGGGAGGCGCGCCGCCGCGGTCGTTAGGCCAAAAGTCTTGAGTGAAACTGCGATCGCCCAGTAGAGGAGCGGCGGTTTCTGGATGCGCGGGACGCCGTCATTCGTCGGCACGAGCCACTGATGCGTCTCGAGCATCTCGCGCGCGGCGCCCGCATATTGGCCGTCGGTTTCGTTGTAAAGATCACCCCAGCCGACGGTCGCGACATGGAGGATGGCGCTGAGGCAAAGGAGGAAAAGGAAAAGCGCGCGCCGCACCGGTGGGGGCTCGAGCGCGCGCGGCGAGAGAAAGACTTCGTCGAGACTGAGAGCGGGATTGCCTGAGGACATTTTCGTTAGGGCGAGATTCCGGCTCGGTGGGCGAGTGCCGGATTTCAGCCTCGCGGCGTGGCGGCCTCCGGCGCGCGGAATCGCTCCCATTCCTCGGGCAGCCGGAGCAGTTTCGCTTCCGGCATCTGGATGAGGGCGAGCATCTGGCGGCACTCGGCGATAAGCGCGTCATCGCTCAGCCGGCGAATTTGGAAAGCGCACCAGAACCGCACCCGCTCGAGCTGGTCGAGCCAGCCCTCGATCCGGAGGCGATCGCCGAGCTGAGCCGCGCGGCGGTAATCGATCTCCGTCCGCACGACCACGGGGTAACGCTGAGTCGCCGCCATCTCGGTCAGCTTCATCCCCAGTTCCTCGGCAAGAAGCGTGCGGGCGGTTTCGATGAAACGCAGGTAAGCGATGTTGTGCACGACCGCGGCGCAGTCGGTGTCGAAAAACATCACCTGCACCTCGGTCTGGATCCGGGGCGCGCTACCGTTTGTCATTTGCGGATCATCTTTTCGAATCACGATGGGAAAGCAATGGATTAAATCCCCGGGACGCCGCGACCTGCGCTAGAGCCGGACCAGATCGAGGAGGAACTGGCACCAGAGATAGATCATTCCACGCCAGGAATACTTGATCTCGCCGCCAGCCGTTTCGGTTAGAACGCCGGCCTTGATGTTGTGATCGATCTGGTCGCGCAGGTCGTTCTCGATCTCCTGCTGGATCTGATCTTCATCGAGCGGATCGATCACCGTGGTTTCCGCGACTTTCTCGCGCAGGAAGGCCTTGTGGCTCTGGTAGAGCTGCCAAAACGTCTGGTCGGGCCGCTGCCGGTTGATCTTGAAATGCGGGGACAGCTTGAGCCCGTAGGAGAGGGGATAATTCCACGTCGTCCAGATCGTGCCGTCCTCCGCACGCGAGGAAATGCGCAGGTAGTAGAAAGAAAGATCGTGCTGTTCGTTCAGGCAGATGGTGGCCTGGGCGCGATCTTCTTCCTTGTAGAAAAGGCGAAAGAACTGGCGGTAATCCTCCCAATCCCAGCCGGCGTCGCTGATGTGCCGGAAGCCTTCGCTCTCGATCTGCCCGGTGATTTCATCGAGCGTCGGGAAGACGTCGGGGGTGGGCGGGCTTTTCGGGCGGAGAGCTTTCTCGCGGGGCAAACGGAGCGTGCGGATGCGGGTGAGAATTTCCAGCCAAGGCAGAAAGAGCCAGCTCAAGGCGCTGAGCACGCCGAGGATCCAGCTGCTCGTGATGTAGTAAATCGCAAGGTAGGAGGCGGTCAGGATACCGAAGGCGCCCACCTTTTGAGAAATGGACGACTGGTAACTTCGCAGCGCGACGCTGAGGACAGCGACCGCCGACGCGATCAAAAGCCCGAACAACATTTAAGGGACGATGTCGTGCTCTTGCAGGAATTTCTCCAACTGGTCGGTATCGAAATTCGCGAGCACTTCATCGCCGGCGACGAGCGTCGGCACGTAGGTCTGATCGCTCAGCTCCCTCATCTCCTCGTAGGCGGCGCGGTCGAGGCCGACATCGATCTCCGTAAACTGGTAGCCGCGCTCGGTGAGATATTCTTTGGCATCGATGCACCAGGAGCACCATTCGCGGCTGAAGAGTTTGATGTCGGTCGGCACGGGGGGAATAAACAATCTCATCGAGGGGCGTCAATCACTCCTTCTGCTCCGCTCGTGCTCGCTCCGATTACGGTTACGAGCAGGAAGCGATTGGGGGGTCCTTCAATAAACCACTTCCCACGCGCCGTCGGGTCGCCGCACCACCACCAGCCGGCCGGGATAGACGACCGAGAGCGCCATGCCCGCGCACATCTGGATTTGCTCGTCCTTGATCGCGGCGAACATCTTGTCATCGAGGCCGAAGAGCGCGCCCGCTTTTTTCCTGACTACCACTTCGGGGCCATTCGTGGTGGCGAAGTCGAGCTCGCCGGCCTGCGGCGCGGTCACGCGCACACCCGCCTCGTAAACGGTCTCAAGGCAGCGTGCCTTCCGCACGTCGTCCACCTTGAGCGATTCGTTATCCTCGAGCGCCTTGTAGAGGTCGGCGAAATTTCCCTGGAACCAATCCGCCCGCGTCTTCAGGAGCGCGGCAATTTTCTGTTTGTCCTCTTCGGTTAAGGAAGTGACCGCCGGGTAGTGATGCCAGGGCAGATCGAGCGCGAAATCGGCCGTAAACTCCCGCTCGAAAATCACCTTGCCCTGCACCTCCTTGCGGTCGTCCACTCCGTCATTTGCCGAGCCGCCGGGTGCGGCATCTTCCGCCGGGTCGTCCGTAATCGCGTTCCAGCGCAGTTGCGCGCGATACGTCCGGGTCATGTCCTCAGGCGTAAACTCGATCCGGATTTTGTTTTTGCCCTTCCGCACGACCGGGCCGACCGAGCTGGCCGGGATTCCAAGCGCGGGCGAAACCGTCTGGTCCTCGGCCGCGACCGGCAATTCCTCCGCCTTCACCTCCTGCTCGGAGAACGGCATGTTGTTCAGGAAAATCGCTGCTTTCCCCGGGACGGTCGTCACTTTCTCAGCGCTCGCTGGATCGCCCACGAAAGGCGTAAACTTGAACTCGACGCTCAGCACCGCGGCGCGGGCGAGGGTAGAAAGCAGGAGCAAAAAAAGAAGCGTCCCGGCAATCTTTCGCATCCCTCTCTCATGCCGGAAAAGACCGGACGAGGCGAGTCGAAAAAGCGCCGCCGCCTCTGCCTAACGAACAATTTTGGGCTCGGCCCGGACCGCGTTTTCCGCGGCCTGGCGTTCCAGCTCCGACTTCGCAAATTCGCGCGAGAGCAGGATGCCTTTGCCGACCACGAGGGTGACGATCAATCCGAGCAGAAAAATCGCGATGAGATATTCCACCGTTAGCTCCCTCTCCGGACCGTGATCCCGGTGCCGAGGATGACGACGCGCACGCCCACCCAGAGACTGAGAATGCTCGGCACCCAGAGGCCGACGAAAAGCCCGTATTCGTGGCTGACGAGAAACCAGAGAGTCACGCTGGCGAGGAAGCTGATGAAAGCCCCGATGAGGAATGGATAATCGATTTTGTGAAACATAAATAACTGGTCCTTCGCTAGAAACGGAACGTCTCGCGGTCCCCGGAGATGCGATTTAATTGCGGGCGGCCGCAGCGTTTTCTTGCCGGGCAGGAAAAATCGCATCCAATACCCGGAACACCGCGTATCCCGAAATTGTGGCACCACCGCTGTCGAAATTATGATCGATGAACTTTTGCAGGACCGGGCCGCGCTCTATGTCTCCGGTGCGATGACCGAGGAGGAGCGCGAGCAATTCGAGCTCGTCCTGGTTTTCCACGAGCAGGTGCGCGATTTCGTAGACGATTTGCAGGAAGTCGGGACGGCCATCGCGCTCTCGGACCCGCTTCCCAACCGTGCGCCGTCGGCCGACCTGAAAGACAGAATCCTGCGGGCTGCGGTGGAGCGATCGCAGCAGGCTGTGGCGGAGGGTTTCGTCGTGACCGGCCCCGATCGGCTGGTGCAATGGGTCAACCCGGCCTTTGTCGAGATGTGTGGCTACTCGCTCGAGGAACTGCGCGGCCAAAAACTCGGCCCCATGCTGCAAGGCGAGAAGACCGATCCCAACTCGGCTGCGCGAATGCGAACTGCGATCCATGAAAATCGTGGCTGCCACGAGCAGATGATCAATTATCGCAAAGACGGGTCGCCCTACTGGGTCGATATCGCCATCACGCCCATCCTGGACGACGAGGGCGGGCCCCTCTATTTCGTAGCGCGCGAGCGGGAACTCGATCTGCCGCTGGCCGCGTGACCGGCGCCGGATTCTCTATACCCGGCCCGCCATCAGTCCGCGCAGCTTGATCAACCCGCGACGGATGCGCGCTTTCACGGTCCCGAGCGGTTGCTGGAGGCGTTCCGCGATTTCCGTTTGGGTCAAGGAACCGAAAAAGGCCAGCTCGATCGCTTCGCGCTGATCGTCGGAAAGTTTCTGGATCGCTTCGCGCACGAAAGCGTGCTGCTCGCCCGCCACCACCGCCATAAACGAATCCTGGTCGTCGAATTTTTCGTCGGCCTGGGTTTCGTTTTTTACATTCTCGTAGAGTGCGCCGCGCCGCTGCGTCGAGCGGATGAGATCGAGCGCGCGATAGCGGGTGAGGGTCACGGCCCAGGTCAACGGCTTGCCTCGGGCCGGATCGTAGAGCGGTGCCTTCTCCCAGATCTTCACAAACACTTCCTGGAGCACGTCTTCCGCGGCCTGCTGGTTGTTGAGCAATCGGTAGGCGATGCTGAAAAGGACGCGCGAGAAACGGTCGTAGAGTTGGTCGAAACTCTGCCGGTCACCCTGGCCAATACGGCGCAAAAGTTCGATTTCTGCCTGTTGATCGGCTGAAAAATCCATAGGCACGAGCGATGCCAGCTTGGCAGCAGGATGCGGCGTTGCAAGTTCCGCGCGCCGATCGTGCGCGGAGACAAAGGGCCGATCCGTTGCTTTCTAACCGGTCGCAGCCTTGTAGGCAGCGGCGTCCTTCAAACCTTCCAGCCCGGCGGGATCGTCCATTTGCAGGACGTAAATCCAGCCTTCGCCGTAGGGATCGGTGTTGATCAGGGCCGGATTGGATTCGAGCGCCTTGTTCACTTCCAGGACGGTGCCCTTGGCCGGCGCGTAGATGTCGCTCGCGGCCTTGACCGACTCGACGACCGCGATCGTGCCGCGCGCATCATACGACGCGCCCATTTTCGGAAGCTCGACGTAGACCACGTCGGTCAGCTCCGCCTGCGCGTGATCGGTGATGCCGACGCGGATCTTGTCGCCTTCGCGGCGGACCCATTCGTGCGATTCGGTGTAGAGGAGGTCGTCTGGAACGTTCATGCTTTCTTGTAGAGCGGTTTCTTTTCGATCACAGCCGGAAATTTCTGGCCGCGGATTTCAATTTCGATTTCTTCGCCCCGCTTCGGCACCGGTGTCGCGAGGTAAGCCATCCCGATTCCGTAGTTCAAGCTCGGGGAAAGCGTCCCACTGGTCAGCTCGCCGGCTTCTGCGCCATCGCGGAAAACCCGGTAGTGCGGCCGAGGCGGCGGGCCTTTACCTTTCATCCGAAAGGGCACGAGCCGGCGCGCGAGGCCCCCTTCTTTTTCGCGCTGCAATTTGGCGCGTCCGGTGAATTCCGGTTTCGTCAGGTCGACGAAAAATCCGAGCCCGGCCTCGAGCGGATTGTGCTCGGGTGAAAGATCGGACCCGTTCAGCGGATAACACATCTCGAGGCGCAAAGTGTCGCGCGCGCCCAGCCCGCAAGGCCGAATGCCTAACGAATCGCCCTTCGCCAACACCTCGTTCCAGACTTTCGGCGCGGCTGCGGCCGGAAAGAAAACTTCGATCCCGTCCTCTCCGGTGTAGCCGGTCCGCGCGACCAGGAGCGGCGTCGTCCCAAGCTCGAAAGGCGCGATCTGGTTCCGCGCCGGCAGCTCTTTTTCCTTCCCGAAGAGCGCCTGGAAAAGTTCACCCACGCTCGGCCCCTGGATGGCGAGCCCGGCGTACTGCTCGCTTTCGTCGGCCAGCTCCACCTCCATCCCCAAATGCGAACGCAACCATGCGAAGTCGTCTTCGATGCGCGACGCGTTCACCACGAGGAGGAACTTCTCCTGCTCGATCCGGTATACGATCAGGTCATCGATAATCCCGGCGTCGTCATTCAGCAAAAAAGTGTATTGCCCGGAGCCGACCTCGAGTTTTTCGACGTTGTTCGTCAGCATCGTGTTGAGCCATTCGCCCGCGCGCGGGCCGTGCGCGACCAGCTCGCCCATGTGCGAAATATCGAAGACGCCGACGCTCTTCCGCACCGCCTGGTGTTCCTCCATGATGCTGCTGTATTGCACCGGCATGAGCCAGCCGCCGAAGGGGATCATTTTCCCGCCCAGCTTCACATGCTCATCGTAAAGTGGGGTCGTTTTTGCCGGGGCCTCAGTCACCGCGGGAGCCTAGATGTTGCGTCCGGACTGTCAATCGACGCGCCGCCTTCCGATTCGTCGGAGACTGATGCCCCGTTTCTTGAACTGCCGCGAGCCCGCCTTTATCGTGCCGCAACGATGACTTTTCTCGACCTTCTCGAACGGCGCTTTGGCCGTTTCGCCATTCCCGGCCTCATCCGCATCGTGGCCGGTTTCAACGCCCTCGTCTTCGTCCTCACCCGGATCAATCCGGAGCTCGTGCAAATGCTCGACCTTAACCGTGGAGCCATCCTCCGCGGCCAGGTCTGGCGCCTCGTCACCTACATTTTTATCCCGACTACGAACAGCCCGATCTGGATCATCTTCGTGCTCCTCTTTCTCTGGTTCATCGGCGAAGGCCTGGAGCGGGCTTGGGGCGCCTTCCGGCTCAACCTTTTTTATCTCCTCGGGATGATCGGGACGACGGCCGCGGCCTTTTTCTTCGGGAGCAATTTCTCGA
>JBBSLW010000079.1:0-12504 GCA_038233495.1 Chthoniobacterales bacterium
CTGCGCGAGCGGAAGCTCATCCTCCGGAGGGTCATGCTTCCGCATGACCAGTTTCACGCTGCGGAGGGGCCCCCTCACGACCGACCGGCGCCACCTCACCCCATGACGCCACCCGACTACAAAAACAAAAATGTGGCGGTGCTCGGCGCGGGCCGGAGCGGGAAAGCCGCCGCCCTCTTGCTCGCCGCGGAAGGCGCGAAAGTGACGATGCTCGACAGCGCGCCGGAGGAAAAACTGGCCGGCCTCGAGCCTCTGCGCGCGCGCGGCGTCTACCTCCTTTGCGGACCGCTGGCAGAGGAAGATCCGACCGTCTACGACCTCGGCATCCTGAGCCCGGGGATCGATCCCGAGCTCGCGCTGGCCCGTAATTTTTCGCGCAAAAACATCCCCACGATCGGCGAGCTCGAGCTTGGCTGGCAATTTGCGCGCGTGCCGGTCATCGGCATTACCGGGACGAACGGAAAGACGACCACGACCGAGCTGATCGCGCAGATGCTCAACGCCTGCGGGCAGCGCTCCGTGGCCTGCGGCAACATCGGCAAGCCGCTCGTCGAAGCCGCGCGCGAGAGCGAGGATCTGGCCGTCCTGACTGTCGAGGTGAGCTCGTTCCAGCTCGAGACGACTCGCGAATTCCATCCCGAGATCAGCGTCTGGCTCAACTTTGCGCCCGACCACCTCGATCGTTATCCGTCGATTCGCGAATATCGCGAGGCCAAGCTGCGAATTTTCGAAAAGCAGACGCCGGCCGACACCGCGGTCATCAACGTGGCCGAGCATCTTCCCGGCCTCCAGGCCCGCGTCACCACCTTCAGCGCCTGGACGAACGATGGCGACTTCTCGTTAGGCGACGGCTGGATCGTTTACCGGCAGCAGCCCGTCCTCAATCTCGCAGAAGCGCAGCTCCGCGGTCCGCACAATGCCGAGAACATGATGGCTGCGCTCGCCGTCGGGAAAGCGCGCGGTCTTTCCTTCGAGGAAATGGTGCCGCCGCTCTGCGCCTACCGCGCCCAGCTCCATCGTCTCGAGCTCATCCGCACCCTCGGCGGCGTCGATTACCTGAACGATTCAAAGGCGACCAACCTCGATGCGCTCGAAAAGGCGCTCCTCAGCGCGACCCGGCCGATCGTGCTGATCGCCGGCGGCAAGGACAAGGGCTTTGCCTTCGACTCGATCGCGCCGCTCGTCACGAGCAAGGTTCGGCACGCCATTCTCATCGGTGAGATCGCGGACCGGGTCGCGCACGACTGGCGCGAGGCGACGGAATGCGAGCTCGCGTCGTCGTTAGGCGAAGCGGTCGAGCTCGCCCAGGCCGTCGCGCAGGCCGGCGAGACCGTCCTCTTTTCCCCCGGCACCTCCTCCTTCGACATGTTCAAGAGTTACGCCGATCGCGGCGACCAATTCCGCGCCCTCGTGCGCGGGCTAACCGAATGATTCCTATGAAAATGCCCAGCATCCTGAAACGAAAGAAACTCAGCGCCGCGACCGCGCGCCGCCCGCGCGCCGGAATGCCCGATGCGATGGATTACGAGCAGATGGCGGAGCCGAACATGAAATTGTCGCGCGCGCTTCTCATCGTCCTGCTCCTCCACATCGTGGCCGTGGCCGGCATCATCGCCTTTAACACGATCAAGACTCGCGAAGAGGTGGCGGCGGCTCCCGCCCCGGCGACAACCGCGCCGGTCGCTAACAGCGAAAGCGAAGCCGCCCCGGCTCCGGTCACGACCGCGAGCCAGTCGGCGGCGGCCGCGCCTAACGAGCTCACAAAGGTCGCGGCCCGGGCGGAAACGAAGACCGAGGCGAAGGCGCCGGAGAAAACCGACGAGTCCCCCAAGACTGCGCCGAAAACCTCGGACATCCCAGATTCCGGCGAGGTTTATACGGTGGTGAAAGGAGACAACCCGTTCACGATCGCGCGCCATCTCCACGTCAACTACGACGCGCTCCTCGAACTCAACCAGATCACCGATCCGCGCAAACTGCAGATCGGCCAGAAGCTCCACATCCCCGCGGCCACGACCGCGAAACACAAATCGGAATGACCCGCGCCTAACGACCTTCGCAGATGCACCGCAAGAGCGCCTACATCCTCTTCCTCGCTGTCCTTGGATTGCTTGCCATCGGCATTGTCATCCTCTTCAGCACCGGTGCCTTCGCGCGCGACAGCCACGGCGACGTTTACTATTTCGTCCGCCGCCATGCCATCTGGCTCGGGATCGGGCTCGCCGCCTGCGGGGTGGCGGCGCTGGTCGATTACCATTTCTGGCAGCGCACCTGGTGGATCTGGTTTGCCCTCGCCCTCGTCGGCCTGGCGCTCTGTTTTCTCCCGCCGCTCCGGCACAAGATTAATGGCTCCTGGCGCTGGCTGGAATTCCACGGCATCACCTGCCAGCCCTCGGAGTTTGCCAAGATCGCGGCCGTCTTTTTCCTCGCCTACTGGTTCTCGCGTTTCGAGGTCCAGAGCAAACAGCTCTGGCGCGGCTTTCTCCTCCCCATGGCGATCGTTAGTCTGCTCATCGCGCTCATCATCACCGAAGTCGATCTCGGAACCACTGTTTTGATCGGGGCGACCACTTTCGTCGTCATGTTCATCGCCGGAACGAACCTCGCTCTTCTTGGCACGCTCTCGTTAGGCGGAGTCGGCGCCATTCTTTATCTCGCCACGCACATCGCCGAACGGAATAGCCGGCTGATGGCTTTCCTTCATCCCGAGCAATACAAGCTGACCGCCGGCCTGCAGCAGATGCAGGCCCTGATCGCCTGGGGCAGTGGCGGGATCGAGGGACTTGGCCTCGGCAACGGCCGGCAGAAAATGTCCTATCTGCCTTTCGCCCACACCGACTTCATTTTTCCGATCGTGGGCGAGGAATTGGGACTGCGCTTCAGTCTGCTCGTGGTTTTTCTTTTCGTCCTCATCATCATCTGTGGAATGACGATTGCGCTCCACGCGCGCGACCGCTTCGGGATGCTCCTGGCGAGCGGGATCGTCTCGCTCATCGCCTTCCAGGCCGCGATCAACATCGGAGTCGTGACTTCGCTTTTGCCGAACAAGGGCCTGCCGCTGCCCTTCGTCAGCTACGGCGGCTCCAATCTGGTGGTGGCGCTTTTTGCGATCGGACTTCTCTTGAATATCTACCGGCAGGGCGTGCTCGAGCCCGCGCCACGCCGGGAAATGGCCACCATGCGGGTGCGGGCTACTCCAAGAATCTGATGCGTCTCTCAACTTTCAACTTCCAACTCTCAACTTCCGAATGAACGCCGTCATCGCGTGTGGCGGAACGGGCGGGCATCTCTTTCCCGGCCTCGCCGTGGCCGAAGTGCTGCGCGCGCGCGGACACGAGGTGCTGATTTTCATCTCGGAAAAGGAAATCGACAGCCTTGCGGTGGAGGGGCGGACGGAATTTCGTTTCGAGAAACTCCCGACCGTCGCGCTGCCTTCGCCCTTCTCGCCCGCCGTCCTCGCATTCGCCCGGCGCTTTAATGAAAGTCTCTCGCTCTGCCGGGGAATTTTTCGTGAATACCACCCGGACGTGGTGCTTGGGATGGGCGGTTTCACTTCGACCGCACCGGTGATTGCCGGGCGCATGCGTCGCATCCCGACATTCATCCACGAATCGAACGCCTACCCCGGCAAGGCGAATCGTCACACCGCGCGTTTCGTCCGCGCCGTGCTTCTTGGGTTCGATGAATGCGCCGCGTTTTTTCCAAAGGCGCGCACCGAATTTACCGGCACGCCGATTCGCTCAACATTACGACGAATCGATCGCGTCGAGGCACTGGCGAAAATCGGGCTCCGTCCTGATGTGCCGACTCTGCTCGTGATGGGCGGGAGCCAAGGCGCGAGCGGGATTAACCAAGCCCTGATTAAGGCCATTCCCGCGCTCCAAGGGGTCCCGCTCCAGGTGATCCATCTCTCCGGGAGCCGCGACGAGCGCCTCCTCCAGGATAATTACCGGCGCGAAAATATCGTCGCGCACGTGGCCGCTTTTCATCATCGGATGGAGGAAGTTTACAGCGCGGCCGACTTCGCGATTGCGCGTTCCGGCGCGGCCAGCCTGGCCGAGCTGGCCGCTTTTGGCCTGCCCGCCGTTCTCGTTCCCTATCCCTACGCGGCGGATGATCACCAGACGCGCAATGCCGAGATCTTCGTTAGGGCAAACGCCGCGCTCATGCTCAAGGAAGTGGAATTGTCGGAGGATCTGCTCGGGGCCAAGATTCTCGATCTCCTGCGCGACCCCGGCACCCTCCGCACGATGTCGGCTAACGCCGCCGCGCTCGCCCCAAAAAAAGCAGCCAATCTGGTCGCCGAAACGATGGAAAGGTGCAGTCACCCGAATGACGCCGTCGCAGCCTGATCTCGACCTGCAAAAGTTCCTGACCGAGGAACGGCATGTGATTCATTTGATCGGTGTCGCCGGGAGCGGGATGAGCGGAATCGCCGCGATCCTGCTCGAGCTCGGCCACGATGTGCGAGGCTCGGACAAGGCGCGCACGCTCGAGACCGAACGACTCAAGCAACTCGGGTTGCGTTTCTTTTCGCCGCATCGCGCGGCCGACGCGGCCGATGCGGAGCTGGTGGTTTATTCGTCCGCGATCAAGGATGAAAATCCGATCCTGGCCGATGCGCGCGGGCGCAACGTGCCCACGGTTCGCCGGGCCGAAGCGCTCGCCGCGATCATGCTTGGGAAGCGCGGAATCATCATCGCAGGCATGCACGGCAAAACCACGACCTCGGCCATGATGGCGCATGTCCTGCGGGGCGGCGGGTTGCATCCTTCACATTATGTCGGCGCGGAAATCCCGATCCTCGGGAGCAACGCGCACTGGGATGCGCGCGGCGAATATTTCGTCGCGGAAGGGGACGAGAGCGACGGGACGTTGCAGCTCTTTCATCCGGAGCACGCGCTCATTCTGAACGTGGAAGAAGAGCACCTCGACTATTACGAGGACCTCGCCGCGATCGAGGAAGTCTTCGCCAAGCTGCTCCGGCAAACGCGCGGCTCGGTCTTCTATTGTGCCGACGATCTGCACGCGCCGCGGGTGTGCGGGAAACGGCCGCGTGCCATCTCCTACGGCTTCGGGAAAGGGGCGCGTTATCGCGCGACCGGGCTCGAGCTGCATGATTTCGCCGCGACTTTCTGGGTCCAGCGCGGCGAGGAAAAGCTCGGCGACGCGACCCTGAGCGTGCCCGGGAAGCACAACGTGAGCAACGCGCTCGGCGTGATCGCGCTCGCCACCGAGCTCGGGATTCCCTTCGAGAAAATCGCCCGGTCGTTAGGCACGTTCCGGCATGCGCGCCGGCGTTTCGAGATCAAATACCAAAGCGAGCGTTTTCTCCTGGTCGACGATTACGCGCACCACCCGACCGAGATTCGCGCCACCCTCGCGACCGCCCGCTCCGCCGGGCGCAAGCGCGTCCTGACCATGTTCCAGCCGCATCGTTATTCCCGGACCCAGGCGTTGCGGACGCAATTTGGCGAAGCTTTTGACGACGCGGATCAGGTCGTGATCACCGACATCTACGCGGCGGGCGAAGCGGCTCTGCCCGGAGTGAGCGGCCAGACGATCGCCGACGCCATCGCCGAGCATGGGCATCGCGCGGTCACCTACCAGCCGCGCCTCGATCTTCTGCACGGCCAAGTCGGCCAGATGCTGGCCGAAGGCGATCTCGTGCTCAGCCTCGGCGCCGGCAACGTACACGAGCAGTTGGCCAAGCTCGCGGCCGAGCTCGTGATCGCGGAAAAGTTAGAAGAAATCGTCGGCCCGGAAGGCGAAGTCAGGCTTTCCGAGCCGCTCGCCAAACACACCACGCTGCGGGTGGGCGGGCCGGCGCAATTCTGGGCCGAGCCGCGCACCGAGGAAGCGTTGGCCAGAGTGATCCGCTATTGCCGGCGCGAAAATCTCCCGCTCTTCGTGATCGGGCGCGGCTCGAATCTGCTCGTGCGCGAGGGTGGGATTCGCGGCGTGGTGGTGCATCCGAGCGGCGGCGAGTTCGACAAGGTGGAGGTCTCGGGCCTCGAGGTGACCGCGGGCGTGGGCGCGAAGTTGAAGCAAATTGCCTACGCGGGCAAAGCGGCCGGGATCGGCGGGTTCGAATGGATGGAAGGAATCCCGGGCGCGGTTGGCGGCGGGCTGAAGATGAACGCCGGCGCGATGGGCACGCAGACTTTCGACCAGGTGGTGCGGGTGCGTTACCTCGATCGCGAAGGCGCGCTGCACGAAAAGACGCCGGCGGAATTGGAAGTGCACTACCGCCACGTTCCCTCGCTCGACGAGAATTTTGCGATCTCGGCGGTCTTCCGTGGAGAAAAATCGACTGCTGAAAAAATCGTCAGGCGGCTCGACCAGTCGCAGGAGAAACGCCGCTCGACCCAGCCGAGCGCGCGCAGTGCCGGCTGCATCTTCAAGAACCCGGCGGCCTGTCCGGCCGGCAAATTGGTCGACGAACTGGGTCTGAAAGGTTCGCGGGTGGGGGACGCGCGCGTCTCGGAAGTGCACGGCAATTTCATCGTGAACGAAGGAGCTGCAACCGCGGATGAAGTCCTGGAGTTGATCGGAAACATCCAGGCCACCGCCCGCCAGGAGCGCGGGATCGAGCTCGAAACCGAAGTGCAAATCGTGGGGGAGGAATCGTGACAGACGTCGTCGAGAGGATCCGGGGAGCGCACGCGCCTCGCGTGCTCAATCCGGCGCCTCGCCGGATTGTTCGGGCGCACGAGACGTTCGGAAATCGTTCTGGCCATCCGCGCGCAGTTGTTAGCGGCGAGGCGCCGCAAACGGCACGCGAGTCGCGTGCGCTCCCCGGACGGGAGACTTGCTTATGATCAATCTCACCCGGAAAAAGATCGCCGTCCTGAAAGGCGGCCCGAGCTCGGAGCGCGCGGTTTCGCTTGCCACCGGCGCCGGCATCGCCGGAGCGCTCCGCTCGTTAGGCGCGGAGGTCACCGAGGTCGACGTGGAAAACGCGGAGTTCACGATGCCGGACGACACTGAACTCGCCTTTATCGCCCTCCACGGCGAGTTCGGGGAGGACGGCCAGGTGCAGCAGATCCTTGAGGATCACGGCGTCGCTTACACCGGCGAGGGCGTGGAAGGGAGCCGGCTCGCTTTCGATAAAATTCCCTCGAAACAGAAGTTCAGCCAGCACGGGGTCAACACGCCGACCTGGGAGATCCTCCAGGTCGGGGAGCAGCCTTCGCTCCCGCTCCCCTATGTGATCAAGGCGCCGCGTCAGGGCTCGACCGTGGGCGTCTACATCATCAGGGCGGAAAGCGAAGTCGCTCCCGCGCTCCGCGACGCCGCCCAGTACGACAAGCAACTTTTGATCGAGCAATTCATTCCCGGGCGCGAGCTCACCATCGGCGTCCTCGGCGACCTCGCGCTGCCCGTCCTCGAGATCATTCCGAAGAGCGGATTCTACGACTTCAACGACAAGTATCCCTTCCTCAACCCGCAGGGCGGTGGCGGCGCGCAGCACGTCTGCCCGGCCCAGATTCCGGGCGAACTGACCGGAAAAATTCAGGACCTCGTCCTCCTCGCCGTCAACTCGTTAGGCCTGAAAGTCTATTGCCGCGTCGACATCATGCTCTCGGAGCGGAACGAGCCGTTCGTCCTCGAGATCAACACCATCCCGGGCATGACGGAAACCAGCCTGCTCCCGGACGCCGCCGGGGTCGCCGGGATTACCTACCCGCAACTTTGCGCCCGCATCATCCAGCTCTCGCTCGCCGCCCGGCCTCCGAAAAAATGAGAGCGACCCCTCCCAAAATCCAGCCCCGCACCGGCAATCGCCGGCTCTCCACGACGCGCCAGCGCCGGCAGCAGCACCTGCTCGACGTCAACGTCCGGGCTCGCCGCGCCTCGCATCATCGCAACCGCCGCATCCTCATTGCGATCTCGAAAGTCGCGCTCGTCAGCGCGCTTTGTGCCGGGCTCTATTACGGGGTTCGCGCCGGGTTGAGCCGCTTCTTTTTCGATAATCCCGACTACCGCCTGAGCACGATCGCGATCCAGACCGATGGCACGTTGCAGCGCGATCAGGTCTTGAAAACGGCCGAACTCCAGGACGGGCTCAACATTTTTTCGGTCAATCTCTCGCAGGTGCACGATCGCCTCCAGCAGCTCTCACAGATCGATGACGTCCAGGTCGAGCGGAAAATGCCTAACGAGATCGATATCAAGATCACCGAGCGCAAGCCGATCGCCTGGATCACGAGCGAAAAGACGGTGGCCGATCCTTTCGCCTCCGACGCGGCCTTCCTGATCGATGCCCGCGGCATCCTGATGAAGGAAAAGAAACTGCTTCCGGAATATCTGGCGCTGCCGTTGATCACTGGCGTCTCGAGCGAAGGGCTCGTCCCGGGGAACGCGATTGAATCGTTCGAGGCGAAAGCCGCCCTCGAGCTCCTCCGCCTCACGACGACCAGTTCCATGCAGACCCGTTTCCAGATCCGGGAAGTGGACGTCTCGAGAGGTTATTGCCTGCTCGTGACGGACAAGAACCACACCCAGGTCATGTTTGCTTTCGAGCATCTCGACACCCAGATGGAGCGGCTCGAGCAATTCCTCGTCTACAGCGACGACGCGCATCGCCAGATTGCGACGGTCAACCTGCTCGTGGCCCGCAACATTCCCGTGACCTTTGCGCCGCCCGTCTCCGCCATCATCTCGGAGCTCTCGCCGGAGCTGGAATTCATCCCGCCGACGAAACCCGGAAGCACGGCGCCCGAGACGAAAACGGAAGGGAAGACGAGCAAAGCGTCCAGCGCCGAGCCGGAAGTGCGCAAAGCGAAAGCGGTTCGCACGATGCCGGTGAAAAAAGCGCTACCCTACAGTCCCGGCGTGAAAAAATTCTACTCCAGTCCTCCGCCTCTGCCGGTGCGGCGAGCGGTCCCACTCCAACGGTTTAACCAGGAAGGTAATGGCAATGGCTAGCAGCAACTTGATGGTCGGTCTCGAAATCGGAACCTCGAAAATTTGTGTCGTCGTCGGCGAAGGAAAGCCCGACGGAACGATCAAGATCCTCGGGGTCGGGCAGGCGCCTTCGCGCGGCGTGCGCAAAGGCGAGATCGTCGATTTCGAGACGGCGATGAAGTGCGTCCACGAAGCGGTCGTCGATGCCGAGGAGAAGAGCGACATTATGATTCGCAGCGTCTACATCTGCATCACCGGCGCACACATCCAGAGCTTCAACAACCGCGGCTCCGTCACGCTTCCGGACGACCGCGACGAGATCGATGAGCAGGATGTCGAGGACGTGAAGATCAACGCGCGCGAGGTCAGCATCCCGGCGCCGAACGCGTTCCTGCACTCGATCATCCAGAGTTATCACGTCGATGGCCACGACGGCGTGCTCAGCCCGGTCGGAATGCTGGGCCAAAGATTGGAGGCCGATTTCCATATCATCCATGGCGTGCGCAATCGCATCCAGAACACCATCCGCTGCGTCAGGGAACTGCCGCTCGACGTCGAGGATGTGGTCTTCACCGCCTTCGCTTCGGCCCAGGTCGTGCTCACTCAACACCAGAAGAATCTCGGCGCGCTCGTCATCGATATCGGTGGCGGCACGACCGATTACATTCTCTATGTCGACGGCGCGGTCCGGCAGAGCGGCGTGCTCGCGGTCGGCGGCGACCATATCACGAACGACATTTCGATGGGTTTGCGAATCCCCATGACACGCGCGGAAAAGCTCAAGATCGAGGAAGGCAGCACCGTCCTGGGCAATTGCCTCCCGGGCGAGACGGTCCTGCTCAAGGACGACTCCGGTTTTGCCGGGAAAGAAGTCGAGCGCGAGACCCTGAACACGATCATTCACATGCGGCTGCGCGAGACCTTCGAGCTCCTGAAACGCCGGCTCGAAGACGAACCGTATCTCGATTATCTCGGCGAAGGAATTTTCATCACCGGCGGCTGCAGCCAGCTCAACGGAATCGACAACCTGGCCGAGGACGTCTTCGGGGTCCCGGCCCGCGTCTCCCATGCGCGGACCATGTCGGGCCTGACGAGCGCATTTGAAAATCCGCAATTCTCGGCCGCGATCGGCCTGATCAAATACGCGCAGGCCGTGCAGGGCGATCGGCAGCCGCGCGGCGGCATTCGCGGGATTTTCAAGAAGATGTTCAACGGAATGCGATGAAGTCGTCGCCCCTTTTTCTTCAGCCTAACGAACTACCAACTCTATGATCCAACTCAGCCGCAACTACAGCCTGCCGGAAAAGAAGGAAGACGATCTCGCGATCAAAATCATCGGCGTGGGAGGCGCCGGGGCGAATGCGCTCGACCGCATCGTGCTCGACGGAATGGAGAACGCCGAGTTGATCGCGGTCAATACCGACGTGCAATCGCTCGCCAGCTCGGTCGCGACCCAGAAGGTGCAGATCGGCCGCGAAGTGACGCGCGGGCTCGGCGCGGGCGGTGATCCGGAACTGGGTTTCAACGCCGCCCACGAGGCGACCGAGGAGCTGCGCGAGATGCTGCAGGGCGCGCGGATGGTTTTCGTTTGTGCGGGTCTCGGTGGCGGCACGGGTTCCGGCGCGGCCCCCTACGTCGCGCAGATCGCGCGGGAGAGCGGCGCGCTGGTGGTCGCTTTTGCGACCCTGCCCTTCGCTTTCGAGGGCAAACGCCGCACCGCCCAGGCGATGGAGGCGTTAGGCGAATTGCAACGCGTTTCCGATGCGGTCGTTTGTTTTGAGAATGACCGGATGGGCGACATCGTTCTGCCCAAGGCCGGGATTCACCAGGCCTTCGCCGTCGCCGATACCACGATCAGCCAGAGCGTCCGCGCGATCGTCAACGTCGTTAGGCGCCCGGGTTTGATCCAGATCGGGTTCGACGAATTGCTGACCGCTCTGCGCAGCCAGAACAGCCGTTGCCTCTTCGGCTTTGGCGAATCCGACAGCGACAATCGCGCCTACGAAGCGCTCGCGCTCGCCTTGAAAAATCCGCTCATGAACCGCGGCAAAATGCTGAGCGACGCGCAGCACGTCCTCGTCCAGATCTCCGGCGGGCCGGGCATGACCCTGACCGAAGTCGAGATCGTGATGCAGGAGCTCAACCGGCACGTCGAGGATCACACCCAGATTCTTTTCGGTACTTCGGTCGATGGCAAAATGGGCAATCACCTCAGTGTGACGCTCATCAGTTCGCTCGCGTCCGATGGTTCCACGACGAGCGCGCCCCCGATGCGGACAGTCGCGAATTCCCCGCCGCCGCCACCGCCGGTGGAGGAGCGAAAGGAAAAAGTCGAGCCGCCGCCGCCCGCGGTGGTCGAGCGCCAAGAGGAGATCGAGCCAAGCCCGGCGCCGGCGACCGAATTCGCCAAACCGATGATCTCGGAGCCGGTCGCCGAAGCGGTGGCGGATCTGCCTAACGAGAAGGAAGACGAAGTTGAACCGCCTAAAGCGGTCGAGCTCGCGCCTCCGCCGGCACCCGCGCCGGTGCGGAAGGAACGGAAACCCGCCCCGCCGCGGGAGCCGGAGATTGCGGCCGAACCCGCCCAGGCAAAACCAGCGCCCGGCAAGCAAGATAAATTTGTTCATGCCCGCCAAGAAGTGATGCAGTTCGAGCCGGTCACGCGGGGCCGCTTCGAAAAGAGCGAGCCCACGATCGTGGAAGGCCAGGATCTCGACGTGCCGACTTTCCTGCGCAAGAACGTGCGGGTGAAGTAGGCGTTGTCGCCGGAGGCAGCGGCCCGGTTCGCGACGATTCCGGGGAGCACGGGGTATCACCCCGTCGTGCTCGGGAGTCTCCCGAGCACATTGGCACCGCCTGCGTTTGAAGTCTGGGACCTGCAATTGAGGCACAGGTTCCAAGCTAGGTAGTGTTCACGATTATAATGTGTACTATTGTTCTTGTTAGTGATTGAAACTTGGGATGCTTAAGCATTCCGTGCGTAAAATCATCAGCAATTCCCTCTGGCAAGAACTCGAACCGGCCGTGGCTGCAGCCAAGCATTCCCAAGCCGGTGCGCCCGGCGAAATGAGCGAACGAGAATTTCAGAGAAGCGGTGCTCCATCTCCAGCGCACCGGGAGCCCGTGGCGGGATTTGCCACCCGAATTGGGCTACTGGCATGCCGTTTACATGCGCTTCCGGCGCTGGGAAGCGCGCGGGGTTTGGCAGCGGCTCTGGCAGAATCTGCAAAAGGAAGCCTTCGCCGAGGCCCGCGCCTTACTCCTGGATTCGACCACGGTGAGAGCGCATCACCATGCGGCTGGCGCGTCAAAAAAAAAGACCCCAGCGACCAGGCTCTGGGACGCTCTCGCGGGGGACTAAGCACCAAGATCCACGCCGCCACCCTGGATGAAAACTGCGCCGTGGCCGTGCACCTCACGCCCGGCCAGGCGCACGATGGCCGCCAATTTGAAAGTCTCTATGAAAGCCTCGCGGCCGACAACGTGCTGGAGGCGGCCATCCTGGATCGGGGCTACGATGCCGATCGCATCCGCGAGCGGCTCGCTTACGATGGGATCACCGCGGTCATCCCGCCGCTGCCCGCGCGCAGCGCC
>JBBSLW010000080.1:0-12322 GCA_038233495.1 Chthoniobacterales bacterium
ACAGAAATTCCTCCTTCGTCATCAACTTGTCGATCGTGACTGGCGGCTGGCGCACCACCTTCGCAGGCAAACCTTGCTCTTCGGCGATCAGCGATGCTGGCATTTGTGAGAAGTCCCGTTGGCGGGAGTCGTTAGGCGACGGCCTCGACTTCAAATTTCTCTAACGCTTTACGAACCTTTTCGAGGTCGAAGCGCATCGTGCGGCCTCCGATCTTGAGAACCGGAATTTTGCGTCCCGCGATCCAAGTTCTGAGAACGCGCTCCGTTTGGCCTAGTTCCTCTGAGAGCTGCTTGATATCGATTAGCTTTCCCATACGTCGCGGATGGTAAGCTTTGAATCCTTATGCTGACAATATATTCATTGCACGTATGGTTTGCTTCTGATAAGCCATGCTGCATGAAATCTTCCTCATTGCGTCACCCAGTGGCGGTCCTTCGGCAGCTCTGCGGGATGTATCAGCAACAGTTCGCAGATGAGATCGCCGGATGCTCGAGAATCTATTTGCAGAAGATTGAGCAAACGCCGGCCTTCGGAGGACAAAAAATCAGCGAGCGTCTGGCGATGCAAATTGCCCACAACACGGGCGTCTCGATTGATTGGCTTCTTGCCGCGGACCCGGCCGCTCCTCCCGTCGATGAATTGGGAAGCGCCTACACGCCAGAGTCATTTGAATGGCATCGTGCCGGCTTCAAAAAAGGGGAGGCTCGCAGCCGCTCAATCGGGTTCCCTTTGCGCTACGCGATGACGATTGCCGGCATCGGATGCGCCGCTGGCAATCAAGGCAAAGCGAAACTCTTCATGTGGCGGCTCCGAGAATTTCTCGACCGATCCTCAAAGGAGTTCGGCTTTGATCGTGAGGCGTTCAACTCGGTGGGCATCGTCCTTGGAAAGGCGAAATTGCTTCACAGAATCTGTTTTCACGACAAAGGATTCGACCTTTCCATTCTCTCCGACCCGCGCATCAAGTCGGCGATCACCAGAGCCGCAAAGAACAGAATGCCAGGCGATCAAATCCGGGTCGATGTCACGCTTCCGCCTGAGTCCCGAACGAAAGGATCTTCTCGCCGACCACGGAAGGGCAAATCTGCCAGTAGCGTTCGGCGTCCTTCGGCTTCACGAGCTGGCGGTAATGCCGGAAAATAACCTCTGGGGAATTGCCCATTTGCAGCGCGAGCGCCGCGGCATCGTTGAACCGCGCCAGATGGTAGGAGCCAAAGGAGTGGCGCAGCGCATTCTGCGGCCATCCTGAGCCCAGCCCGGCCCGTTCGCGATCGTCTTCCGTGAGCTTGCGGAGGTTCGCCGGCGCGACTGGTCCGCGGATCTTCTGAAAGGGCAGGAGCCAGGCAGCGAGGTTCGGCTGGATCGTGACCAGCCGGCGCGTCGCCGTCTTGCTGTGCCGGGCCTTCACTTCGATCAGGTTTGATTCGAGATCGATCTGCTTCCAATCCAGCCTTTCGATCTCCGCACGCCGCAATCCTGCGAACGCTCCGATCGCCCAAAAGGGAAGCGTCTCGGCGTTGGCGGACTCGAGCAGCAGAGCGGTCTGCGCGACCGTGAGAATCTCAATCTCGCCATCGACCTCTTTGGCCTTGGTCGTCTGAGCAACGGGATTGTCGGCACAGTAATGGCGCGTCACTGCGAACGCGAAGAGGGTCCGCAAGTCGCGCCTGAACGTGTTCCGAGTGACCGGCGCGAGCGGCAGACTGGCGAGCCAGGCGTCAACCTCCGCAGTTGAAATTTCGGCAACGCTCCGGTCTGGGAAAGCATGACAGAAGCGGCCGATGCGAATTCCGAGGTCGTAGCAATAGCGGACGCTCGCGCCGCTGCCGCGGCGATTCTCGATGAGCTCTGCCATCGCTTGCGGCAGCGGAACGGAGTTCGTCACGGCCTCGAGATGGCGAACGTAAAAATCGACCGCATCGGAGAGTGTTTTGCCGAACGGCTTCAAGCGCTCGGCTTGCTGTTCCGCCATCACGCGCAGCCAGGTCGGGAACGTCACGCCTTCGCGACCTTGGTTGAGAAGTTCGACCTCTTTCAGCCTAACGAACGTCTGCGCCTCGACCTTTGTCGTGAAGAATTTCCGCTCCCACTTTCCCGACACTTTGGAGCGGACAACAAATTTCAGCCGCGGGTGTTTGTAGGGTTTGATCCGGAAGGCCGACTTTGCCATCTGCCGAGAATAGCAACTATTGCTAGTTTTGCGAGCAAAATCGCGTAAAACGGGCAAACACGCGTTATCACGAGGAAGACGAATCCAAGCCTATTCCTCATAGGTAAAACAGCTCTTCAGAGGGTGTGGGTCGGGTGGGACTCGAACCCACAACCAACGCCTTAAAAGGGCGCTGCTCTACCATTGAGCTACCAACCCGCCGAGAGCTTCAGTTTTTACGATAGTTCCCCGCTACGCGCAACACCGTGAGCAGATCACGCAAGGAATTCCGCGGCCGCTCCAGACGAAAAACTTCAAGCCCCGCGCGCGCCGCCGCGGCCCAGTCGCGTTCCGGGTCGTCGCCCGCGTGCAGGACCTCGTCAGGCGAGCGGCCGCTCAGTTCGAGCGCGCGGCGATAGAAGGACGGGTCCGGTTTGTCCGCGCCCAGCTCGCTGCTCAGGAAAACGTGACGGAAATATTTCGTGAGCGCGAGATGCTCGAAAATCATGCGCAAGCGGCCGTCAAAGTTAGAAACCACCGCCAGCTCGAAGTGCGGCGCGAGGGCCTCCAGCACCTCGGGCACCTCCGGGTAGAGCTCCCATACCCCGGCCTCGGCGAAATGGCCGTAGGCCGCTTCGAAAAAAGTGTCGCGATCGAGCGGATCGATCCCCGGCTGGACCCGCTCGAGCAGGCGCTCGACCAGCTCGCGCCACCACCCTTTGTCGTCGTCCACGCGCGGCTCGCCGGTCGCGGGACGAAGCGGCATTTCCTTCCAAAGCTGGCCAAAGGCGCGATCGAGCGCGGCTGGCTCGAGGGTGAGGCTCTGGCGAGCCGCGACCAGGGCATAGTGCTGGCCGACGCTTTTCGTTAGGCGAATGAGCGTGCCGGCGGCGTCGAAGAAAATCGTTTTCAAAATTAGGGCGTCATTGCGTTTTTCACTTTCGAGTTCGTGCCGCGAGCGTAACATTTCCTTCCGCGCACGTTCGCGGGAGCATGAGCGTTCTCCATTCATCCTGCACCGATCCGAAGTGGGATCAATCCCTCGGCGAAGAAGTCGCCAACAGCATCAGCCACGGACTCGGCCTGATCGCGGCCTTGATCGGCGCACCAATCCTCATGCTCGCGGCCTGGCGCGGCGGGGACCGCTACTTTTTCACGGGCGCGGTCATCTTCGCCGCGGCCACGGTGCTCGTTTATCTCGGCTCGACGCTCTACCACGCCTGGCCCCGCGGCACGGCCAAATCCGTTTTCCAGGTCATCGATCATTCTGCTATCTTTCTCCTGATCGCGGGAACTTACACGCCATTCACGCTCGGGCCGCTCCGGGGCGCCTGGGGCTGGTCGATCCTTGCTCTGGTTTGGACGCTGGCGATTTTCGGCGTGATTTTGAAAAGCGTCAGCGGGACGCAGCGCTGGCGAGGGCTCTCACTCACGCTCTACCTGGGGATGGGCTCGCTCGTGCTGGTCGCTTTCCGGCCGATGATCCTGCACGTGCCGGTCCAAGGCCTCCTCTGGCTGGTGGCGGGCGGGGTCGCCTACACCACCGGCGTTTTTTTCTTCGTCAGCAAACGGAACCGCTACACCCACTTCATCTGGCATCTCTTTGTCCTCCTCGGCACGGTCTGCCATTTCCTGGCCGTTTTTTCCTGCGCCAAAGCATGAACCTTTCGCCTAACGACACCCTCCCGGTCGAGCATAACGACCCGGTCAACGCCCGCATCCTCGCCATCTCGGAAGACCAGATCGCGGGCTTCGTGCGCGAGCCGTTTGCCGAGATCGCGGCCCGCGCGGAACTGCCGGTCCAGACGGTCCTGGAGCGGATCACCGCGATGTTGCGCGCCGGGACGGTTCGGCGGGTCCGGCAGACCCTGCTCGCGACCAACCTGGCCGATGGCGCGCTCGTCGCCTGGAAAGTGCCGCCGGAAAAAATCGATGCGACTTTCGATTACATGTCGCAAGAAGATCCCTTTTCCGGCCATGTCGTGTTGCGCTCGACCGACGCCGTCACGCCCGGCTCCGAGTACAAGCTCTGGACGACGCTCAAGGTGCCGCACGGTTTTTCCCTGCAGCAGCATGGCGAGATTCTCTCCCGCATCGTGGGCGCGGAACATTTCCGCCTCATGCCGGCGAAAGGTATCTTCACCCTCGGCGTCGGACACGTGCGGCGGAAAAATGTCGCCCCCGGGAGCATGGCGCCCGAGCCGGCGACCATGATCAAGGTGCAGCCGGCGACGTTGACCGAGAAAGAATGGATCGTCCTGACTGCCTTGAAGAGAGAATTCACGCCGGAAGAAATCCGGGAGTCGCCCTGGGTCGCACGGGCGGAGGAAGCAGGCGTGTCGCTGGAGGAATTTTTCGCGATCGCGGAGGACCTGACGAAGCGCAAAATCATCGGGCGCTTTTCCACCTTTCTGGAACACGTGAAGCCGTCCGCGGGCGGCGTGCGGGTGACTTGGTTCAACGCGCTTTTCCATTGGGCGGTGCCGGCGGGGCGGGAAATGGAAGCCGGCGGAGAGGCCGGCCGGCACGAAATTCTGACCCACTGCTACTGGCGCGAAGCCGGGGCGGAATTTCGCAACGTCAACATCATGGCGGTCGCGCACGGGACCGACAAAGCACTCCTCCTCGAGCACAAGGCGGCGATCGACCGGCATCTCGAGGCGTGCGGGATTCCGGTTTCCTACACGAATGTTTTCTGGGGCGGCCGGAGCGAGATCAAGCCCTCGGAAATTTCGCCGCAGATTTATCGGCGCTGGCTGGCTGAGAACGGCATGGCTTAGAAGCGATTCGCCCTAACGAGTCGCGGCACGAACCAGTTTGTCATCCCAAGCCGGCGAAGCGCGGCGAGGGACCTCCCAACTGCAATCGACGCTTCCTTCGCCGAAACCCGCGGGCTTCGACGGTGAGATCCATCGCCGTCGACGCGGCTCAGGATGACAAAGCAGGAGAAGGTGCGGCGGGATCGAGCGCCGCCGCGCGTGTACGCTCGAGTTCGCGCAGGAGCGCGAGAGCGAAATCTTGCCGCGGCACCGACCGCCTGAGCGTCATCGCGAGCGAGGCGGCGCGCTCGCGCAACTCGGCCGGAAAATCTTCCCGCGCCTGGCTGAGATTAACCCCGATGCCAACAATCGCCGCGTACTCGGGCCCGGCGCCGACCTTCGTCTCGACCAACACTCCGGAAACTTTCCGCCCGTCCACATAAACATCGTTAGGCGGCTTGATCGCCGGCTCGATCCCGGTCTCGCTCCGGATCGTGGCCGCGACCGCGCCCGCCGCCCAATCCGTCAGCCGCGCCGTTTCCGAGAGCGGCAGCCGGGGCCGGAGGAGAATGGAGAACCAGAGCCCCTGGTGCGGCGCCGAGGCCCAGCTGTTCCCGCGCTGGCCGCGGCCGGCGGTCTGAGTTTCCGCGAAAACGACAAAGCCTTCGGGGAGTTCCGGGGTCAGCATTTGCGCGAGGAAATCGTTCGTCGAGCGGGTCGACTCGAGGACGATGATGCGGTGGCCGATGACCTTTTGGCCTAACGAAGCGCTGAGCTCCGTCGCGATCAGCCGATCTCCGAAAATATCCATCCCATTCGCTCGTGCTTCCTAATCCTGCTCCTGCTCCTAATCCTGATCGAGTGCTTCTAAAAGGAGGATTAGGAGCAGGAAGAGCGGTCAGTCCGCGACATGAGTCAGCTCCAGCGAAAAATCGATCGCGCTCGCCGAGTGCGTGAGCGCGCCGATCGAGACGAAATCCACCCCGGTCGCCGCGATCTGCCGGATGTTGCGCAGGTTGACCCCGCCGCTCGCTTCGAATTTCACCTTTCCCTTGCCGATCGCGACCGCTTCCTGCATCTGGGTTCCGCGCATGTTATCGAGCAGGATGACGTCGATTCCCGGGATCTCGAGCAGGGCGCGGACCTGGTCGAGGGTGTCCGCTTCCACTTCGATCTTTAATCCCGGCCGCTCCTGCCGCACCCGCTCGATCGCGCCACCCAACCGGCCGAGGCCGTTGCGTGCGAGCAGGTGATTATCTTTCACCAGCACGCCGTCGTAGAGCCCGAAGCGGTGGTTCGTTCCGCCGCCGGCGCTGACCGCGGCTTTTTCAAATTTGCGCAGGCCCGGCGTGGTCTTTCGGGTGTCGAGAATCTTGGCGCCATTTGGCCCGGCCGCCTCGACGAACTGATGGGTCAACGTCGCGATGCCGCTGAGGCGTTGCAGGAAATTGAGCGCCACCCGTTCCCCGGTGAGGATGGAACGGGCAAGGCCGCGAATCTCGAGCACGGTGCTGCCGCCGGCGGCGGTCGCGCCATCTTTCTGCACAATCTCGGCGCGCAGGGTGGGATCCACTCGCCGGAAGACTTCTTTCGCCACCTCCGTTCCGGCCACGATGGCGCGCTCCTTCGCGATGACGCGCGCGGAAGCCTGGTCGTTATCCCCGATGAAAAATTCGCTCGTGATATCGCCGCTCCCGACGTCTTCGCGCAGGGCGAGGTCGATGAGTTGCAGGTCTTCCGCGGAGAAATTCATGGCTTGATTCCAAGGGATCGCGCGCGGCGCGGCCCGTTGGATGCACAATGCGGGAAGAATGCGGCCGGACAAGGCCGGAAAAAAAAGATCCGGGCAGGGCACGCGGAGAAACTTCGAATGCGAGATACGTGCCACCGCCCGAATCGCCTTAACCAGAGCATATAGACAGCGATGGCTAGGGGGCGTTCAAAAGATTTTAGGCGAGCAGGCAAGCCCCGTCGCCGGGGTCGCCGACCCCGGTTCTCAAAACGGTTCTGCAGGCGTTGTTCCGGGGACAGCGTCCCGGCTACAAAAGCTCGCCCTGCACCTGCGTGCCGATGGCAGCCGCTTCGTTCCGCGCTTCCTGGAGGAGCGACTTGAATTCATACCGCTCCATCGCTTCGATCAGGCGCGGATAATCCGGCGTGATCCTCAGGTCATCGATCGGCACCGGCAAAGGAAGATGGCAATCGAGCTCGACCATTTTGCGGTTCTGCAGAATCTGTTCCCGCATCGTCTCCAGCTTGTCGCGCGTCTTCGGCATCTTGACCTGCCCCAAGCCGGCGAGCAGCGCCTCGAGGCTGCCAAATTCCCGGAGCAACTTGGCAGCGGCCTTCCGACCAATCCCGACCCCGCTGATGTTATCGACCGCGTCGCCCGAGATGGCGAGGACGTCGCCAATGAGGGGCGGCGGCACCTCCCATTTCGCCGTCACCTCCGCCTCGCCTAACAACGCAAAAGCATCCTTCGGCGAAACCAGATCCGCCTTCGCCGTGGAATAGATTTTCGTGGTCGGGTCGACCAGTTGGTAAAGGTCCTTGTCGTTCGTGGCCAGTATCACTTCGAGGCCGCGCTCACGGCCTTTGACCGCGTAGCAACCCATCAGGTCGTCCGCTTCCGTGTTGGGGAGCGAGACACTCTGGAACCCGAGCCACGGGGTCAGCTTCTCGATTTCCGCGAGCTGCGGGACCATCGGCGCGGGCATCTCCTTGCGCGTCTCCTTGTAGCCGGGCTGGAGCTCGGTCCGGCGTTCCGGCAGACCGCGATCCCAGAAGACCGCGGCCAGATCGGGCTGCAGATGTTTCAACATCAGGCGCAGCGTCTTCGTGAAACCGAAGATCGCGTTCGTCGGTTCGCCGCGGGAGTTGGAGAGATGCAGGATCGCGAAATAAGAGCGGTAGACGTAATAATGGCCGTCGATCAGGAGAAGCTTCACGCCCTAGTCTAGCGAACGAAAGCAACCCGCCAATCTCCGAAGGGCTCTCCACCGAGGATATAGAAGGAATCTGGAAGCCAGGATGGGGAGGCAGATTTAACCACGGATGAACACAGATGAAACACAGATGAAACACAGATTGGAGAAGGCCTTTTATCCGTGTCCATCCGTGTTCATCTGTGGCTCTTCTTCTCTTGCTTTGCATTCGGCTATTCGCGCTCCGCCGTATTCCTGATTCATCCTGTCTTTCCCCGGCGATTTTTTAGCCACGGATGAACACAGATGAAACACAGATTGGAGAAGGCCTTTTATCTGTGTCCATCCGTGTTCATCTGTGGCTCTTCTTCTCCTGCTTTCCAGATTCTTCCCGGTTTCTGGCTTCCAGATTTCTACAGACGAAATCTCTCCCCCTAGTGTTTCGCGCGAATCGCAGTTTAGTGGTGCGAATGCCAGACCAATGGATCGTGCGCGTGGGTGACCAGGAATACGGTCCGGTGGACCTCGAGGAAATGCGCGAGTGGAAAGACGAGGGCCGTCTCATTCGCGAGAACCAGATCCGGCTGAGCGGGACCGAGCAATGGATCCCCGCGGGCGACTTCCCGGAAATCTTTGCCGACGAATCCACCCCGCCGCCGCTCCCGCCGCCAGCCGTCCGGCGCCAGAGTTTCGGCGAAATCTTCGGGGCCGGCTGGCGCGTTTATCGCGCGGGGTTCAGCCGCTTTTTCCTCCTCGCCCTGCTCGTCTCCGGTCCACTATTTTTCTTCCAACTGGCCGCCCCTTACCTCGAAATGCCGAAGCCGGGCGGCCCGACGGGACCCGTCATCGCCAGCGCGGTCGTCGTCTTCCTGATGCTCGCCCTGCTGGTCGTGGCCTGGCCCTTTTCGCTCGGCGCGACCCAGATTCTCGCCGCCGATCTCCATGCCGGCCGCAGCCCCAACCTGCGCGACATTTTCCTCCGGGCCAAGCCGCTCTGGAGCCGGATGTTCATCCTCGCGCTGATCGTTTACGGCAGCTATTTCCTCTGGACCGTTATCCCGCTGCTCGTCGCGCTCTCGCTCGCCGCCGGCGCGGCCTCGCTCAGCACCCTCGTGCTCATGTTGCTCCTGCTCATCTTCACCGCCTACATGGTGGCGCGGCTCTTCATTAACTTCCTCTTCTGGCAACAGGCCGGCGCGCTCGGCGGCGGCGACTCGATGGAGTCGTTACGTGAGAGCAAAGACCTAGCCCGGAGCGGCGCCGACCTCCCGCGCGTGGAGCGGCCCCTCTACCGCGGAGCGATGATCGCTTCGCTCTGGCTCCTCGTCATCATCCTCCTCACCGTCGCGATCGAGCTCCCGGTCGTGCTCTACCGGCTCCGCGGAGTGACCGGCCTGGAACAGGCCACCGCCGCCTTGCAGACGATGGCGACCACGACCGCGCCCAACGTGCTCTCGATCCTAACGACGCTCCTGAGCAGCCTCTTTCACGCCCTCCTCCGCCCGCTGCTCGCGACTCTTTTCGTCGTGCTTTATCTCGATACGAGGGCCCACTTCAAACGGCCGCTTTAGCACGTCTGGGTCTCGTTAAGCTCCTGAGAGACCGCGGAGGGATACTCCGAGAGGCGGGGTTTCAGCTAAAGACTGAGATAAGGCAGCAACCCGTGCAGCCCGCCTTCGCGGCCGAAGCCGCTCTCGCGGTAGCCGCCGAAGGGACTGGTCGGGTCGAATTTGTTGTAGGTGTTGGCCCAGACGATGCCGGCTCGCAGTTGGCTCACGATCTTGAAGATCTTGCTTCCTTTGTCGGTCCAGACGCCGGCGCTTAACCCATAAGGCGTGTTGTTGGCGCGCTCGATTGCTTCTTCCGGGTGCGAAAGGTCATGACGCTGAGGACCGGGCCGAAAATTTCTTCCTGCGCGATACGATGGCTGGCGGTGACGCCGGTAAAGAAGCTCGCCGGATACCAGTAACCTTTCTCCGGCAGGCGGAGGCGCGGCTGGACGAGCTCGGCGCCCTGCTGCAGGCCGCTGTCGACAAGCTCGCTCTTTTTCGTCCCGGCGACGGCGCGGGTCAGCATTTTGCCAACCGCAGTGGAGCCGGTGAAGGCGATCTTATTGACGTCGTCGTGCTCGACGAGGGCTTTGCCGGTCGGGCCGGCGCCGGTCACGATGTTGACCACGCCATCGGGCAGCTCCGCCTGCTGGAAGATCTCGGCCAGGTGCAGGGCAGTGATGCTGGTCGTCTCGGCCGGCTTGAGCACGCAGGTGTTCCCGGCGGCGAGGGCAGGCGCGAGTTTCCAGGCGGCCATGAGAAGCGGGAAATTCCAGGGAATGATCTGCCCCGCTACGCCTAACGACCGCGGGACGCGCCCGGGGAAGGCGTATTCAAGTTTATCGCCCCCAGCCCGCGTAATAGAAAAAGTGGGCGGCCACGAGCGGGAGATCGATGTCGCGGCTTTCCTTGATCGTTTCCCCGCCGTCCATCGACTCGAAGATGGCCAGCTCGCGGGTCCTTTCCTGGATGAGGGGGCAATGCGGTAGAGGTAGTCGCCGCTCGAAGATCAAAACCTGATCAACACTTACGTAAGCTTCCGGGACGTCCCCGGCTCGCTCCTTTACCAGCGCGATGACGCCCTCGACTCGACCAAGATGCCGCCAGTGGCCAAGAATCTGGTGCACGAAGCCGCCATGGCCAATCTGCGGCAACGGATTGCCAGCCCGTTGGAAGTCCTCTCGGTGGATTTCTATCAAGATAACAGTCATCTTATCGTTAGGTTCAATAGTCACCTGGATCCTGCGACCGCCACTGTGGCGAGTAACTACTCGCTCGACCAGAATCAGATTGTCATCGAGGCGGTCCTGAGCTCCGTGCCCGACACCGTCATCCTGACCATCTCGCCTCTGGTGGAAAGCATGCCTTACGCGCTGGCGACGCGAAATATCCAGGACACGGCTCCTGCCGCCAACACCGTCTGGCTGGATCGCGCCACGCCTTTCGTGGCGCAATTTCCCGCGCTCCCGACCGCTCACCTTCTGGCCAACCTTTCCACCCGCGTCGAAGTCGGCGCGGGCGACGATGCATTGATCGCCGGCTTCATCACCCAAGGCGGCCCAACCAAGCGCATGCTGGTGCGCGCTCTCGGCGCCTCGCTCGCTTCCAGCGGAATCAATAACGGCCTCGGCGATTCCGGTGCTGGATCTCCACGACGGCACCGGTGCGTTGCTCGCGACGAATGATAACTGGCGGGACAACGCCAACCAACAGGAGATCATCGACAGCGGGCTGGCCCCGGTTTTGGACAACGAGGCTGTGATCCTTTGCAGGTGCCTTCCGATGACAGCGGCGCCCTTTATACCGCGGTTTTGCGCGGGGCAAATGACACCACCGGCGTCGCCCTGCTGAAAGTCTACGATCTCGATCGAGGCCTCGGCGCGAACGTGCAGAACGTCTCCACCCGCGGCCGGGTCGGCGTCGGCGAAAATGTGTTGATCGGCGGCGTCATCGTGCTGGGAACGAATTTTCAGAATGTGATCGTGCGCGCTCTCGGTCCCTCGCTGCCCGTGACGGGGCCGCTGGCCGATCCCCTGCTCGAGTTATACGATGAGAACGGCGTCCTCTTGCGCAGCAACGACAACTGGCGCAGCGACCAGTCCGCCGAGATCATCGCGACTTCGCTCCCGCCTTCGGATGACGCAGAGGCCGCAATCGTGGCCACTTTGCCGCCGGCCCTTTACACGGCGGTCGTGCGCGGTGCCGGGGAGACCGCCGGCGTCGCCCTGGTCGAGATCTACGCGCTCGATTAAGACCACCGCCAGGATCTCGTTAGGCGGTTTTCCGAAACGGGGTAAGCTGAGCGATATGACGAAACCTATCCGCCCCGTCGTCATCGCCTCCGCCAATGGCAATCGCTTCAAGAACGGCGGCGACCAGACCTGCGTGGAAAAAGCCTTCTCGGAGATGACGCGCGGCGCCGACATCCTCGACGCGCTCATCGCCGGCGTGAACATCGTCGAGCTCGACCCGGCCGAGACGAGCGTCGGATATGGAGGATTGCCAAACGCCAATGGCGTCGTGCAGCTCGACGCCTCCTGCATGCATGGCCCGACCAGGCGCGCCGGCGGCGTCGCCGGCTTGGAAGGCGTGCGGACGCCATCGCTTGTCGCCAAGGTGGTCATGGAAGAAACCGACCACCACCTTCTCGTCGGAGCGGACGCTCAGGATTTCGCGCGCGCCCACGGCTTCGAGATTGAAGCCGATCTCAACTCCGAGAACTCGAGAAAACTTTGGCAGGAATGGAAAGAGCGCGTCGAGCGCGCGGGCGCAACCGACCCGCAACAGCGTGCCGAGGCGAGCAATCGGGTCATGCTCGAAATGGTCGCGGAAGGCTTGGTCGATCCGGTCCATCTCTACGGCACGATCCATTGCAGCGGGCTCAACGCCCGGGGCGAGATCGCGGGCGTGACCACGACGAGCGGCCTCGCCTGGAAAAT
>JBBSLW010000081.1:0-12131 GCA_038233495.1 Chthoniobacterales bacterium
CGCACATCTTCCAGACGCCCTCCTCGGCTCCGGCTCATACGAGTAAGTCGCCGCCGCTCCGGCGGGCTAAGAATGATGCGATCTGCCATGGGTAGAATCATAGCACCGGCTGTATCACAACTCAAAGTAACACTGCACTAGCCGCCAAACGCGGAGATCCCCGTGATCTGCTGGCCGAGGACGAGGAGATGAATGTCATGCGTGCCTTCATAGGTCTTGACGCTCTCCAGGTTACACATATGCCGGAAACACTGGTGCGAATCGAGGATGCCAACGCCACCGAGCAGATCGCGCGTGGTGCGCGCCGCATCGAGCGCGATCTCGACATTGTTCAATTTCGCCATCGAGATGTGATAGTGCCGCGCGCTTCCCGCGTCCTTGAGCTGGGCCAGTCGCAGGGCGAGTAACTGTCCCTTCGTGATCTCAGTAAGCATGCGGGCCAGCTTCGCTTGGACGAGCTGGAAGCCCGCAATCGGCCGGCCGAATTGTTCGCGCTCGAGCGCATATTGCCGCGCTTCCTCGAAGCAGGCCATGGCTGCGCCGAGCGCGCCCCAGGCAATTCCGTAGCGGGCGTGATTGAGACAGGAGAGCGGGGAACGCAGCCCGCCGCTTTCGGGTAACAACGCGTCCGCCGGGAGCGGGCAATCGTTGAACTCCAGTTGCGCTGTGAGCGCCGCCCGGAGCGAAAGTTTGCCCTCCATCAAGCTCGCGCTAAAACCTGGCGTCCCCTTCTCGACCAGGAATCCGCGAATCGCGCGCGCACTCTCCGGATCGACGCCGGCTTCGCCTTCCACTTTCGCCCAGACGATGGCGACGTCGGCGATCGTGCCGTTGCCGATCCATTTCTTGGCTCCCGTCAGGCGATAGCCATCCGGCGTTTTGCGCACGCGGGAAATCATTCCGCCCGGATTGGAGCCGAAGTCGGGCTCGGTCAGCCCGAAGCAACCGAGCTTCGTCCCCTGCGCCATCGCGGGCAGCCAGCGCGTCTTCTGTTCTTCCGAGCCGAAGAGATCGATCGCCGTCATTGCGAGCGAGCCCTGCACGGACGCGAAAGTGCGCAGCCCGCTGTCGCCGCGCTCGAGTTCCTGCATCATGAGCCCGGCCGCGACACTGCCGAGACCGCCGCAGCCATGGCCCTTGATCGCCGGCCCGAAGACGCCGAGCGCGGCCAGCTCCGGCACGAGCTCCATCGGGAAGGTCCCGTCGCGATAATGTTGCGCGACGACGGGCAGGAAACGCGCCTCCACCCAGCGCCGGATTTTATCACGCTTCTGGCGTTCCTCCGGAGTGAGGAGATCATCGAGCTGGTAAAAATCGGGCGCGGTGTAAGAAGGCGTCGGGTCGTCCATGCGCCGGGAAACTAGCAGCCTCCACACGCCGGCTCCAATAAGTTTGGCAAGAGAAGGCGCGACCGGGCAGTCTCCGCCAGGGTTCGATTTTGCGTTCCGGCACGAGCCCGAATAACAATGTCTACATGCTGGCCAGCGTCATCCCGACCGAGGCAAACAGCGGGTGCGACGTCATGTTCGCGCGCAGCCCCGACGGCGGCGCCACCTTTGGCGCGCCGATCCGGGTGAACGACGGCCGGTGACCACAGCAAATGGCACTGGTTCGGCACCCTCGCGGTCGCGCCGAACGGGAGGATCGACAGCGTATGGCTCGACTCGCGGAACGCGGCCAATAACACCGATTCGCAGCTCTACTACTCCTACAGCATGGATGGCGGCACGACCTGGGCGCCGAACGTCGCGGTCAGTAACTCCTTCAATCCTTTCCTCGGCTATTCCAACCAAAACAAGCTGGGCGATTATCTCACCATCGTCTCCGATAACACCGGCGAAAACGTCGCCTACGGCGCCACCTTCAATGGCGAAGAAGACGTCTACTACGTCCGCGTCGCACCGCCTTCGGCTTCTTCCCTCAGCCTGACGAGCGCGGCCTCGGTCCTTGGCGGGTTTGCGATTGATCTGCCTCTGAGCGGGACGCCCGGAGTCGAAGACCGACGCGGCGGCACGAACAACCGCTACACGATTAGCTTTACCTTCAACAATGAGCTCACCTCGGTTGGCGGCATCGCGATAGCTGCGGCGCGCTCGAGAGCAGCATGATCGACAGCACCGATCCGCACCGTTGCATCGTCAATCTCACCAACGTGAACTGCAACGCGCAGGACGTGGCCGTTACCCTAACGAGCATTACGGACAGCCAGTCGAACACCCTTCCGGCTGCGCAGGCGGTGATGGGTCTCCTTCTCGGCGACGTGGATGGAGATGGGACAGTGGCAAGGGCGGATTCACGATTGCCCGCGGAGTCGTGGGACAGACGACGAACGCGCCCAACTTCCGATCCGACATCAACGTCAACGGCACGATCGACCGCTCGGACGCCAGCACCGTGAGAAGACAGATCGGTACCTCGCTTCCCTGAAGTGATCATGGCGAAAGCTGGCTAGATTTTACCCGGCCTGAAGCTCCAACCGATGTGATCAATCTGCCAACCCTCGCCGATGCGTGAGACTTGGATGTTGACCCAGACCGGGCCATAGGAGTCGTAAATCACCGGGAACTGGAACCGGCCTTCGACCTGCAGATGCCGCGCCGCCGCCAGCGTCGTGAATCTGCTTTCCAACTCACCAACGCTCAGGGGTTCTCCGAGTTCGCGATCGAGCCGGTGGATGAATTGCGCCGGTGAAATCTCGCGCTCTTCGTCCTTGAGGTTGCTCTGGAGAAATTCGCCGTCGTGTTCGACGAAGACCTTGTTGAACGTCGTCGCGGCGAAACTAACCGCCTCGCTCTCCAGGCCGACCACATAGGAATGGAAAGCGTAGAGACCGCAGCCAAGACTCCCCATGAGGAGAACAAAGACCGCGGCCACAATCAGACCCTCGAGCAGATTGATGCGTTCTCGTTGATGCCGGGCAAATGCGTAAACCGAAGGAGCCAGCACGAGATAGCTGAAGAAGATCAGGCCGCCAATTCCGAGCAATAAGAGCGGGCCGTTGCCCTCCGTGATTCCCCAAACGAAGCAGGCAAAACCGCCGCAGGCGAAGAAGGGCGCAAGGATCCAGCGTGGCCAGTTGCGCCCGATCCAGATAAAGAAAAGAAAGAGAAACGCGACTGCGCCAACTCCCACGGCGAGCAGGAAAATGTTCAGATTTCCCTGGATGATGCTCCAGGTGAGAAAGGCCGCCTCGGCCAGGAGGATGAAGAAGGTGATGAAACAGACTGCGTCCCTTCCGCGCCGCCACGGCTCGCGATCGGGGATGGCTTGGAGCCAGAGCGGCGAGTCCTCCGGAGTCATAGCGTCGGCTCAGCGGGCGCGCCCGCCTTGTCCTGCCAATCGAAAGCGAAGTAATCGATCTGCCACTGCCCGTGACGGCACGCGACGTTGAGGTAGAAGTGCGCATCGGCTTTGGGATAACGAACATGAGAACTAAAGCTCGCGCGCGGGTCGTGGTCGCCCGGCTCCGTGCCCCGCGAAAGAGTGCCCTCCAGCTTCACCGGCCCGCTCGGCACCCCGAGTTTCGTCAGGCAGGCAAACGCGTAGCGTTGCCGGTCCGCCGGGTAAAGTGGCCGCGCCGCCGGGCTGAGATTCGCGGCGAGATACTGGGCGTCATGGGCGAAAGCCAGCCGTTCGATGGAATGCCGGGCGTAGGCCCGCGACTCCTCCTCCATCGCGCTGCTGTCACTCGAGGCCAGCCATCCGCAGAGCAGCACCAGCGCCGTCCCCACGATCAACATTAAGATGCCGCTGCCGGTCAGCCCTCTTTCCCGCGAGTTGGCAGCAGGCCGGCGGCAACCCTCGCGCCACCCATTCGAAGCTTTCAGGTTCAGGGAAAACATGCGTTGGATTGCGCCTTCATCGACGTTTCCTAGATTGCACCATGCGCATCGATAAGTTCACGCAAAAAATGCAGGAGGCGGTCCAGTCCTCGCAGGATGTCGCCTCCGAGTTCGGCCAGCAGGAGATCACGAACGAACATTTTCTCCTCGCTCTCCTCGACCAGACCGACGGCATCGCCCGCCCGCTCCTCGAGAAAATGGGCGTGCCGGCCGAGTCGCTGAAAGAGCAGCTCCGCGCCACCCTGCAAAAGCTGCCCCGGGTGAGCGGCGCCAATGTCGACCTGCGCCTCGGGAACGATCTCCGCAGCGTCCTCGACGGCGCGGAGAAGGAAATGGCGAAGCTGAAGGATGAGTTCGTCAGCGCCGAGCATTACCTTCTTGCCCTAACGAACTCAAATGTCTCCGCGGCCCGCACCCTGCAGGGATTTGGCGTCACGCGCGCCCAGTTGATGCAGGCCCTGCAACAGGTGCGGGGTTCGCAGCGCGTGACCGACCAGAATCCCGAGGGCAAATATCAGACGCTCGAGAAATATGGACAGGATCTGACCGAGCGCGCCCGCCGCGGCAAGATCGATCCGGTCATCGGCCGCGATAACGAAATTCGGCGCATCATGCAGGTGCTGTCGCGCCGGACGAAGAACAACCCGGTCCTGATCGGCGAACCCGGTGTGGGCAAAACCGCGATCGTGGAAGGTCTCGCCCGTCGCATCATCTCGGGCGACGTCCCGGAATCGCTCAAAAACAAGCGGCTCATCGCGATGGATATCGGCTCGATGGTGGCCGGCGCGAAGTTTCGTGGGGAATTCGAAGACCGGCTCAAGGCATTCCTGAAAGAAGTGACCGATTCGCAGGGCGAGATCATTCTCTTCATCGACGAGCTCCACACCATCGTCGGCGCGGGCGCGGCCGAGGGGTCGGTCGACGCTTCCAATCTGCTCAAGCCGCAACTGGCCCGGGGCGAATTGCGCACGATCGGCGCGACGACGCTGAACGAGTATCGCAAATACATCGAGAAAGACGCGGCGCTGGAGCGGCGTTTTCAGCCGGTGCTGGTGGATGAGCCGACGGTCGAGGACACGATCGCGATCCTGCGCGGATTAAAGGAGCGTTACGAAGTGCATCACGGGGTGCGCATCCGCGACGCGGCCCTGGTCGCGGCCGCGGTTCTTTCGCATCGCTACATCAGCGATCGCTTTTTGCCGGATAAAGCGGTCGACCTCATGGACGAGGCGGGCTCGCGCTTGAAGATCGAGCTCGATTCCATGCCGACCGAGATCGATGTGATCGAACGCGAGGTCATGCAACTGGAGATGGAACGCCAGGCGCTGAAAAAGGAAAAGGATCGCGCGAGCAAGGAGCGGCTGACCAAGCTCGAGAAAGACCTCGCCAGCCTGAAGGAAAAATCGGGCGGCCTCAAGGCCGAGTGGCAAAAGGAAAAAGGCCTGATCGACGAGCAGCGCAAAATCAAGGAAGACCTCGACGCCGCGCGCACGGAACTCGAGCGCGCTCAGCGCCGCGGCGAGCTCGCCGCGGCCAGCGAGTTGCAATACGGCAGAATGCCGGAGCTGGAGCGCAAGCTGGCGGAGTTGACCGCGAAAGAAACCGAGAGCGGCAAACCGCAGCTACTCCGCGAGGAAGTGACCGAGGAAGACATCGCCGAGGTCGTCTCGAGCTGGACGCACATTCCCGTCTCGCGGTTGCAGGAAGGCGAACGCGAAAAACTGGTCAAGATGGAAGAGCGCCTCATGCAACGCGTCATCGGCCAGCACCCGGCGATCGTCGCGGTTTCCAATGCCGTCCGGCGCGCACGGGCCGGTTTGCAGGACGAGAATCGCCCGATCGGTTCCTTCATTTTCCTCGGCCCGACCGGCGTCGGAAAAACCGAACTCTCCCGCGCGCTCGCGGAATTTTTGTTCGACGACGAGAACGCCATGATCCGGATCGACATGAGCGAATACATGGAGAAACACACCGTCGCCCGCCTGATCGGCGCGCCTCCCGGTTACGTCGGCTACGAGGAAGGCGGGCAGCTCAGCGAAGCCGTTAGGCGCAAACCTTACAGCGTGATTCTTTTCGACGAAATCGAGAAGGCGCACCACGACGTTTTCAACGTCCTCCTCCAGGTGCTCGATGACGGCCGCATCACCGATGGCCAGGGGCGCACGGTCGATTTCAAGAACGCGGTCATCATCATGACCTCGAACATCGGCTCGCAATTCATCACCGAGGAAACTTCCGGCGAAGAACGCGAGCGCCGCGTCCTGGAAGCGTTGCGCGGCCATTTCCGGCCGGAATTTTTGAACCGGGTCGACGAGATCATCATTTTCGACCGGCTGAATGATGAAGAGCTGAAGAAGATCGTCGAGATCCAGCTCCGCCGCCTAACGAAACGCCTCGAAGCGCAAAAGATCACGCTCGAGTTGAGCGATGCGGCCAAGGAACGGATCGCGCGCGAAGGTTACGATCCGGTCTACGGCGCGCGGCCGCTGAAGCGCGCGATCCAGAAGGAAATCCTCGACCCGCTCAGCCTGCAGATTCTCGAAGGCAAGTTCCACGAAGGGCAGACGATCAAGGTCGACGCGCGGGACGGGAAACTGGTTTTCATCGCGTCCTAAGCCGTGCAATGGCTTCAGATCGCCGACGACGTCGCCGTGCTGCAGTATCCGCTGCGGGCTCTGGGAATTAATTTCGGTCGCAACGTCACCCTGCTGCGCCTGGCCGATGGCCGGGTCGTAATTCATTCGACGGCGCCGTTCACCGCGGCAGACGTCGAGGCGATCACGGGTTTTGGGAAACCTTCCTGGCTGGTCGAAGCGACCCGCCTGCACGACACCTTCGCGCGACCGGCCCGTGCGGCGTTGCCCGACCTCCCCTACCTCGCACCGGGCGACGCCGGTACACGACCGCTCATTCCCTCGCCGCCGGAGTGGGCTGGTGAGGTTGAGGTCCTGCGGATCGCCGGCCTCCGCTCGATTGAGGAGCATGCATTTTATCATCGCCGCTCGCGCACGCTCGTGGTGGCGGATCTGGTCTTCCAATTCCCGCCCGGAACGCGGGGCTGGGCGAGGTTCTTCGTCAGGCACATCATGCGTCTGCCGCACCTGCGGGGGGTGAGCGTTTTCTTCCGACTCGCGGTGCGCGATCGATCCAAGTTCGAAAGCTCGATGCGGACCCTGCTGGATTGGGATTTCACCCGGATCGTGCTCGCGCACCGCGAACCGGTCCGGCATGACGCGAAGGCGATCCTGCGGGAGGCGCTGCGCGAAGCCAGATTTTTTGACTGAACGCAAACTGGCGCGCCCTGTCTAAGAGAGACATGAAGAAATTTGCCGCCCTTTCGTTAGCCGCCGCCCTCACCTTCTCTGTCGCCTCCGCCTTCGCGGCTCCCAAGGCCGCCTGCTGTGCGACCGAAGCCGGGAAAGCGGAATGCGCGCAGATCTACGCGAAGCTCAATCTGACTCCGGAACAAAAAGCCAAGCTCGATCCCTTGCAGGCCCGTTGCGAAAAAGACGGCTGCACGGAAGACAGCATGAAAAAATATTTCCGCGAAGCGAAAAAGGTCCTCTCCGCCGAACAATTCGCGCAGTTGAAAGCGGAATGCTCCGGGATGGAGAAGAAGGCCACGAAAGCCGGCAGCTAAGCCTAACGAGCAGCCCTGTAGCCGGGGTCAGTCCGGAATGGCACTAAGTTAAGACGAGTTTAGGGCGTTCCATTTGAGGACGGTCACGGCGCGGCGCGATGCCCCTCTCGGCGCGCCAGACTCGCCGGAACACAGGCAGCTTGCCTGTTGGGAAGCAGGCGGCTCGCCTGCTTCGGAAGCCGTTACGGGCGAGCCGCCCTCGCGCCCCACAGGCAAGCTGCCTGTGCTCCGACACAATCCCGCTTTTCGTCCGAAGCCGGCCTTAAGTTAGTGCCATTCGGGTCTGACCCCGGCCTAACGAGGGACTCTTGGAAGCCCCCGCGGCCGAGGTGAAACCCGCTGCGTCGGCTAAAGCCAAGGCGCGAGCTGTTCCTCGATCGCCGGCGTGAACTCGATCCGGCACGGCGCGCCTGCGTCGATCCGGATCGTCTCCCCGTTCTGGCTGGTCAGCATCAACGTGACCGGCTGCAGGCCCGGTGAGCTGGCGAGGATTTCGCGGACGGTGCGCAAGTCCGCCGCGGCCGTGCCGGCGCCGAAACGCAGCGTGACCGGCGCCGCCTCTTCCCGCACCCGGCTGGCGCCGTTGCTTTCGGAACCGTTCGTCTCTTCGTCAGGGCTGGCGGGCACGTTCTCCGGCGTGAGCAGCTTCACCTTCTGGGCGGTGGCGCGGATGGTATCGTCGCGCAGGTCGATCGTGCCGCGAACGGCGATCACGCTTCCGAGCTCGAGGGCGTTCGAGACTTTGACATAGGTTTCATTCCAGAGCACGACCTCGAGCGTGCCGGTCAGGTCCTCGAGGATGACGACCGCGAACGGTTTGCCTTCCTTCTTGGTGAACTTCCGGTCCACCTGCGCGATCGCCCCCGCGATCGTGAAACTGGCCCGGTCGGCCAGCTCGCCTAATGACGCGATCGTCCGGAATTTTCCCTGCGCAAAAAGCGCGGCGTAGGCGTCGAGCGGATGCCCGGTGACGTAAAAGCCGAGCAGCTCTTTCTCGAACGACATCTTCTCGCGCTCGGTCCATTGCGCGAAATCGCGGTTCCGCGGCGTGATGATCGGTTGCGGCAGGTCGCCAAAAAGCGAGACCTGGCCGGCCGCCCGATCGCGATGGGAAGCGGCGGAGGCGGCGAGCGTTTCCTCGATGCAGGCGAAGAGCTCCGCGCGATCGCGCCCGAGAAAATCAAAAGCGCCAGCCTTGACCAGGCTCTCTATGATCTTGCGATTGGCGATGCGGGAGTCGAGCCGGCTGCAAAGATCCTCGAGCGAAGTGAAGTCCCCTCCCCGTTCGCGTTCCGCGATCGCGGCGATCATCGCGCCTTCCCCGACGTTTTTGATCGCGGCCAGGCCGTAGCGGATCGCCATGGTAGCGCGAGCATCCCTGCTTGCGTCGCTCGATTCCGGTAGCTGCAGGCTGGCGCTATTTTCCGGCGTGAACTTGAGGCTGCTCCGATTCATATCCGGCGGCAGGATCGGGATGCCCATCCGTTTGCACTCGCCGACGAAGATCGAAATTTTGTCGGTGTTATTGATCTCGTTGCTGAGCAGGCCGGCGAGGAACTCAACCGGGTAACGCGCCTTCAGGTACGCCGTCTGGTAGCTGATCACGCCGTAGGCCGCGCTGTGGCTTTTGTTGAAGCCGTAGCCGGCAAATTTCTCGAGCAGATCGAAAATCGCGTTCGCTTTCTTCTCCGCGATCTTGTTCGTGCGCGCGCAACCCTCGATGAAGTTGGCCCGTTCCTTCGCCATCTTCTCCTTGTCCTTTTTCCCCATTGCGCGCCGGAGGAGATCGGATTGGCCTAACGAGTAACCGGCCAGCCGATTGGCCGCCGCCGTCACCTGTTCCTGGTAAATCATGACCCCGTAGGTGTCGGCGCAGACTTCCTCGAGGAGCGGATGCGCATAACGAATCTTCTTCAGGCCGCGCTTTCGCTCGATGTAATCACCGATCAGGTCCATCGGGCCGGGGCGGTAGAGCGCAATCAGGGCCATGATGTCGTCGATCTTCTGCACGTTCATCTGCTTCGAGACGCTCGTCATGCCGCCCGATTCCATCTGGAAAAGCCCGATCGTTTCGCCGCGGTTGAAAAGGGCGAAAGCAGCCGCGTCATCCATCGGGATTTCCTTGAGTGAAAAGTCCGGCTCGCGCTGGCGGATGAGCTTGAGCGTGTCCTCGATCACGGTCAGCGTTTTCAGGCCGAGGAAATCCATCTTCAGCATCCCGAGATCAGTCAGCGGCCCCATCGCGTACTGGCTCACGACTTCATTCCCTTTCGAGTCGCGGCAGAGCGGGACGTATTCCGAGAGATCGCGATCGCCGATCACGACGCCGGCCGCGTGCACGCCCGCATTGCGCGAGAGGCCCTCGAGCAGGCCGGCGTATTCCCAGAGCTGCCGCGTCGCCGGCTCGGTCTCGATCGCGCGTTTCAGGTCGGGCGTTTTCTCCGCCGCCTGCGCGAGCGTGATGTTCAACTCGTTAGGGATCATCTTCGCGATCCGGTCGCAATCGCCGTAGCCGAGCCCCATCACTCGGCCGACATCGCGGACCACGCTCTTCGCTTTCAGCTTGCCGAAGGTGATGATCTGCGACACCCGGCGTTCCCCATATTTTTGCCGGACGTAGGAGAGCACTTCGCCGCGGCGAGATTCGCAAAAGTCGACGTCGATATCAGGCGGCGAGACGCGCTCGGGATTGAGGAAACGCTCGAATTGCAAACCGAACTGGAGCGGATCGATGTCCGTAATCTCGAGCACGTAGGCGATGAGCGACCCGGCAGCCGAGCCGCGCCCCGGCCCAACCGGGATGCCGCGCTCTTTCGCGTAGTGGATGAAGTCCCAGACGATCAGGAAATAGCTGACGAAGCCCGTCTTCTCCAGGACGCCGAGTTCCTTTTCAAAACGGGCGAGCACTTCCGGATCGTTCACTGCGCGGTCGCCGAAGCGTTTGCGCAAACCAGCCTGGCAAAGTTCGCGCAGATATTCTTCCCGCGTTTTGCCGGCCGGCGGTTCGTATTCGGGAAATTTCGAAGTCCCGAAATCGAGCTTCAGGTCGCAGCGTTCCGCGACCGCGATCGTGTTGCTGATCGCCTCCGGATGATCAGGAAAAAGCGCCCGCATTTCCGCCGCCGTCTTGAAATAAAGCTCCGGGGTGTAACGCATCCGCTTCTCGTCATGCACCATCTTGCCGGTGCCGATACAGATCATGACGTCGTGCGCTTCGTGGTGGCTGCGCTCGAGGAAATGCACGTCGTTCGCCGCGACCAGCCCGAGCCCGAATTCCCGCGCGATCTCCGGCAGGAAATGGTTGCACTTCCGTTGCGCCTCGATCCCGTGATCGTGCAGCTCGAGAAAGAAATTTTTCGCGCCGAGAATATCGCGAAACGTCGCCGCGCTGGCCCGCGCCTTGTCGAGCTGATCGGCCTGGAGCGCGAGGTTGACCTCGCCCTTGAGGCAGGCGCTCATCCCGATCAACCCCTCGGAGTGCGCCGCGAGCAGTTCCTTGTCGATCCGCGGCTTGTAATGCATCCCCTCGAGATGCGCCGTCGACATCAGCCTAACGAGATTGCGATAGCCGGCTTCGTTCCGGGCCAGGAGGGTGAAATGATGGGCCGCGTCGCGCTGCGAATTCGGACGATCCTTGATCGCGCCCGGCGCCATGTAGGCCTCGACTCCGATGATCGGCTTGATCCCGGCCGCGGTCGCCGCCTGGTAAAATTCGATCGCGCCGTGGAGGTTCCCGTGATCGGTAATCGCGACCGCGGGCATCTCGAGTGCGGCCGCTTTCGCCATCAACTCCTTCATCCGCACCGCGCCATCGAGGAGCGAATACTCGGTGTGGAGATGGAGATGAACGAAAGGGTCGGCGGGCATGCAACCTCACTATAAACTGGCCACCCGCAGCGGCAAGAAATCGGGGTCTTTTTGGTCTTTGCCGCTGGTTCTTTACCGCAGAGGACGCAGAGGATTCATTAAATCTCCGCGTTCTCTCTGCGATCGCTTCGCTTTCTGTAAAGCGCGTTTACGCGCACAGTCGGGGAGCGAATGCGCCCTCGCGTGTCCGCCTGGCGGCCGGACTCGTCCTGTGGCGAGCTGGCGATGGCGCCTCGCCATCGCGAACTTTTCCCGTTACACGGGGTCTGGAGAACGTGGTTGCGGCGAGGCGCCGCAACCGGCACGCGAGGGCGCGTGCGCTCCCCGGAGGAACGTTGCTTCCGCGCGTCCGGCACCTCCGTTCTGTAGCCGGGATCGGTGAATCCCGGATCTGGGCAACTGAACCGACCGTAAGCCTGGCGAACCAAACGCCCTCCTCCGTGAGGTCAACGCTCGCCGGAACAGGAAGAAATGACGCGGGAAATGGTGTGCCGAGCCGTCAGAACAGTGTCGATAGTAAGCGGCCAGGTGCCAGGACATGGTAGTCAGTTGGGTGACAAGACATGGTAGTCAACTGGTTGCGGGTAATGATAAAGAGAACGGATGAAAAACGGTGGAGTGGAAGCGTCGTCGGATGGTGGCGGCGGTCCGAAGCGGCCACTCGCAACGCGCAGTTGCGCGAGAGTTCCGGGGTGGCCTTACGGACGGTGCAAAACTGGTTGCGGCGGGCTGGTGAGGAAGCGCTCAGCGCGGTGGATTGGTCGACTCACCGCCGAACCCCC
>JBBSLW010000082.1:0-12063 GCA_038233495.1 Chthoniobacterales bacterium
AATGCTGATTTATTCCCTCGCCATCATCCCGTTCCTGCACCGGCGGGAAAAGGTGCGGCCGATCGGGAACGAAATCACCGCCGCCATTCCGCCTAACGAAAAGCTTTACGCGGTTGATCCCGATTATCAGCCTTTCCTCTTCTATGTGCAGCGGCCGATCATCTATGTCGATCAGATCGCTGAGCTCCCGGCGGACGCGCGTTTCATTCTCGTCCAGCCGCAGAAGGAAGCCGCGGTCGAGGGCTCGCAGCAGTGGGCCCCGCGCCGCGCCCGGCCGATTCTGAAGAAGAAGGATTACCGCGGGCACCGCGTCATTCTGCTGGAAGTGGGAGCCGAAACTGCGGCCGGCTTTGACATTCCGCGGAAACGGGATTCGTTAGCATGCTAACGAAATGCCTGCGATCGACAACGATCTCGAAAAAATCGGCCTCTTCCTCACCGGAACGGCCCGCACTTGGCGCAACAAGCTCGACCAGCGCCTGCGCCCGCTCGGCTTGAGCCAGAGCAAATGGGTTACCCTCGTGCACCTCGCCGCGGCCGAGGCTCCCCTCACCCAGCGCGAGCTGGCCGCACTCGTCGGGATCGAAGAGCCGACTCTGGCAGGAATCCTGCATCGCCTGCAGAGCGACGGCTGGATCGAACGCAAGGAGTGCGAGTCCGACCGCCGCTGCAAGACCGTGCATCTCCGGAAAAATCGAAGCCGATTCTCGAGCAAATCTTTTCCACCGCCCGCGAGCTGCGGCACGAGTTGATCGCGGGCATTCCCGCCGGCGACCTGCAAACCTGCATGACGGTCCTGGCCCGCATTCGCGCCAAAGCCGAAATTGTTTCGACGAACGACACCGGGAGCGGTCCAACGACAAAGCGCGACGGCGCGAAGCGTCTTCAGCCTGCCGGCGAAGAATTTTCTCCATGAATCATCGCATCCCGCTTCGTTTTCTCCTTCTCGCCGTGGCCCTCCTTGGCTTGGCGGCTTGCGGAAAGAAAGCCGCCCCAAGCGGGCCGCCGCCGCGTCCCGTTTCGGTCGCCAAGGTGATCACGCAGGACGTCCCACTTTACCTCGACGAAATCGGCACCTGCGCCGCGTATGAAAGCGTACAGGTCCAGGCCCAGGTGAGCGGGCAGATCGTGGCGCGACATTTCGAGGACGGCGCCGACGTGAAGAAAGGCGATCTCCTTTTCACGATCGATCCCAAGCCCTATCAGGCCGCACTCGACGCGGCTAAAGCGGATGCCATCCTGGCCGACGCGAACCTGAAACGGCAAATGGAACTGCGCGACAAAGGCGTGACCGCCACGCAGGATCTCGACACGGCCAAGGCGAACGCGATGCGGACGAAGGCCGCGGTCGCCGCCGCGCAGACGAATTTCGACTATTCCTCAATCCGCTCGCCGATCAACGGCCGCATCGGCCTCCGCCAGGTCGACGTCGGGAACACGGTTACCGCCGGGAGCGGGGGCGCGGTCCTGGTTAGCATCGATAACCTCGACCCGATCTACACGGACTTCACCATCGCCGAACCCGATCTGCCACTCGTTAGGCGTTATCTGGGCGGGCCGAATCTGAAAGTGCTGACCGACGCGACCGGCGACAATATTCCGCCGCGCGAAGGCAAGCTTTATTTCATCGCCAATACCCTCCAGCCGGGCACCGGCACGGTGCAGGCCCGGGCGGAAACGCCAAATCCCGACCGGGCCCTCTGGCCCTCGCAGTTTGTCCACGTCCGCCTCATCTTGGATACACTGAAAGACGCCCGCCTCGTGCCGAACGGCGCGGTGCAGATCGGCCAGAAAGGGCCCTACATTTTCGTCGTGAAACCGGATTCGACCCTCGACCTCCGCCAGGTGAAACCCGGCCAGAAACAAGGTAACCTGACCGTGATCAAGGAAGGCGTAAAACCAGGCGAAACCGTCGTCGTCGCCGGCCAGCTCCAGCTCGCGCCGGGCGCCAAGGTGATCGCGAAGTCCAGCAAAGAGGAACCCAAAGCCGGCGCCGGCGGCGGCTCGGCGGCCGCCCCCTAACGAGATGGCGAGCCACGATCACAACGGCCACGACGGCACGAACGGTGCGCCTCACGGCCACCAATCCAACCGCGTCCCGCCCGGGAGCGAAAAGAAGCCGGCGGCCAAGCTGGTCCAATTTTCCTCCGGCCTCTCGCGTCCTTTCATTCAGCGGCCCGTCATGACGATGCTGCTGACGGCGTCGATCATCGTCTTCGGCATCCTGACCTACAATCAACTGGCGGTGAATGATCTCCCGGCGGTCGATTATCCCGTCATTCGGGTGCAGGCCAACTATCCCGGCGCCAACCCGGTCACGATGGCGAACACGATCGCGACTCCGCTCGAGAAACAGTTCACCCAAATTCCCGGCCTCGAGCTCTCGACCAGCACCAGCTCACAGGGCAACACCCAGATCACCCTCCAGTTCGCGCTCAGCAAAGGGATCGATGCCGCCGCGACCGATGTGCAATCCGCCATCCAGAGCGCGGCCGGGCAGTTGCCTAACGACCTCCCGAGCCCGCCCACTTTCAACAAGACGAACCCGAACGATCAACCGGTCGTCTATGTTGCCCTCACCAGCGATACGCTGACCGACGGCGAGCTCTATCGCTACGGCACGACCGAGGTCTCGCAGCGGATCAACGTTTTGCCCGGCGTCTCCGAGGTCAACATCTACGGCGTGAAAGGCGCCATTCGGATCAAGGTCGATCCCGGCGCCCTCGCCACGCGCAACCTGACTTTTGAGGAATTGTCGGCCGCGATCAAAGCCGGGACCGCCTATTCCGGCGCGGGCCAGTTCGACGGCCGCAACAAGTCGATCACGCTCCGGCCTAACGGGCAGATCGCCGACGCCGAGGGCTATCGCAACTTGATCATCAAGCAGGTCGCGAACGGCTCGCCGGTTTACCTGCGCGACGTCGCCAAGGTCGTGGACGGCGTGGAGAACGAGCGCCTCTCCCGTCACTTTTTCGCCCGCAACTTCAATCCGCCCGCTTCCGTCATCGTCTTCGCGGTCTCGCGGCAAGCGGGTGCGAACGCTGTCGCGGTCGCAAAATCCGTCCGCGAATTGTTGCCCCAACTGCAGAAGGAATTGCCCGGTTCGATCCGCCTCATCCCGACTTTCGATCGCTCGCAATCGATCGTGAATTCGCTCCACGACGTCCAGGTGACGCTCGCCATCGCTTTCGTCCTCGTGATCTTCGTCATCTTCGTTTTCCTCGGCCGCGCCTCCGACACTCTCGTCCCGATGGTGGCGTTGCCGATGTCGTTTCTCATCACCTTCATCGCGATGTGGGCGCTCGGTTATTCGGTCAACAACCTCACCCTGATGGCGATGACGCTCGCGATCGGGTTCCTGGTCGACGATGCCATCGTCTTCCTCGAGAACGTCGTTAGGCGGGCGGAAGCGGGCGAGTCGATCTATAAAGCGACCCTGAACAGCGCTGGTGAAATCTCCTTCACCATTCTCTCGATGACGCTCTCGCTCGCGGCCGTCTTCATCCCGCTCGCTTTCATGCCGGGATTGCTCGGCCGGATCTTTCGCGAGTTCGCCATCACCATCATCGTCGCCATTCTCGCCTCCGGCCTGGTCTCGTTAACCCTCACGCCTTTGATGTGCTCGCGCATCCTCGCCGAGCGCGGCCCCGATCATCGCAGGACAAAAACGGAACGCTTCGTGAGCCGGTTCTTCGATCCGATTCGCGATTTTTATGGCCGCACGCTCGATTGGTTTCTCGATCGAGGCTGGATGGCCGGGCCGATCATTATCGCCTGCGCGATCGGCGTTTGGTTCTTCTTTAATCATCTACCTTTCACCCTCCTCCCGACGGGCGATAGCGGGGTCATCCGCGGCTTTTTCATCGTCCAGGAAGGTGCTTCTCCCGATCAGCAGCGTCGGCTCCAGGAGAAGCTCGATCCCATTCTCCAGGCAAACCCGGCGGTCGATAAATATTTCACCGTAGCCGGGCGTTCCGGCCTCGGAGCGGGCGTCTTCACTGTGCTCTTTCTCAAGGACGCCGGCGAGCGCGGAGACATTGATAGCGTGGCGGCCAGTCTGCGCAAGGCTTCCGGTGAGATCCCCGGCGTTTTCCCCACGCTTAACCCCCAGCCCGTCCTCCGCATCGATGTCGGCGCGACCGGCAGTTCGTTTGGCCGCTACACTTATGTCTTGAGCGGGATCAATCCCGACGAAGTCTACGCCGCGGCCGACAAGCTGGAGGAGAAGCTGCGCGGTTACGATGGCTTCGCCAGCCCGCCGCGCTCGGATCTTTTCCGCAACACGCCGAACCTCGACATCAACATCGAACGCGAACGCGCCAGCCTTTACGGCATCTCGACCACGCAGGTGGAGAGCCTGCTTCGCGCGGCTTATTCGCAAAACTACGTCTACCTGATCAAGCAGGCCGAGGATCAATACCAGGTCATCATGGAAGCCGATGACAGCGCGCGCTCCGGGCCGGAAGATTTCCGCCAGATCTACGTCAAGCCGACCGGGAGCGATAAGTTGATCCCAATCCGCGCCGTCACGAATTCGAAAGAGACGCTCGGACTCCAATCGGTCAATCACACCAATCAATTCACCAGCGTCACCTTCGGCTTCGACACCAAGCCAGGCGTCGCGCTCGGCGAAGTGACCAACTTCATCAATAAGACCGCGGCCGAAGTCGTCCCGCCGACTGTGAAAGGCGAGCTGCAAGGCGAAGGGCTCGTCCTGCAGGAGCTCTTCGCGGCCCTGCCGTTCCTCGTCATCGCGGCGCTCTTCGTCATGTATGTGATTCTCGGGATTCTCTACGAGAGCTACGTCCACCCGATCACTGTGCTCTCGACTTTGTTCCCCGCGGTCGTCGGCGGGCTCATGACGCTCTGGCTCTTTAACTCCACGCTTTCGCTTTACTCCGTCATCGGACTTTTTCTCCTCATGGGTATCGTGAAAAAGAACGGCATCATGATTGTCGATTTCGCGCTCCACCGGCTCGACGAAGGCTACGATCGCCGGACGGCGATTCACGAAGCGAGCGTGGAACGTTTCCGGCCGATCATCATGACGACGCTGGCCGCCCTCATGGGCGCGCTGCCGCTCGCCTTCGGTTTTGGCGCGGACGGTTCTTCGCGACGCCCGTTAGGCCTGGTCATCGTCGGCGGCCTGATCTTTTCGCAACTGATCACGCTCTACATCACGCCGGTGGTTTACCTGGCGCTCGAGTGGTTCCAGGAAAGCGTGCTCGATCGCGTGCCCTTTCTGCGCAGCACGCACACGCATCACGAAGCCGAGGCAGCGCGCGAAAACGCAGAACTGGAGCCCGCCTCCGCGCGCTAGTCTGACTCCACGCCTGCGTGCATCGTGGCATTCTGGAACCCACGCCCCCGCGCCGGTCTACAACCCGCGAGCCCGCGCTAATCCGGGGAGCGCACGGCCTCGCGTGCCCTGTTCGGCGCCTCGCCGAACAGACGAAGGTTCGAAAGAGCCCCCCTACTTGGCCACGTCCCCGGTTTGCGGCGAGGCGCCGCAAACGGCACGCGAGGGCGCGTGCGCTCCCCGGCAGCCCGCCGCCTCGCTCAAAAGCAAAACCTCCCTAACGACCGGCGAGCCAGGCCATCGTCTTCGTGGCCAGCCGATCGAGCGCCTGCACCGCCAGCGCGAGATGCTCCTCCTTCGTGTCCTCGATCTTGTTGTGGCTGATCCCGTGCAGGCTTTGCACAAACATCATCACTGTCGGCACACCCGCCGCCGCCACTTCCGCGGCATCGTGCAACGGTCCCGAGGGCAACCGATGCGATTTCCCGCAGGTTTCCCTGATCGCCTCGTCGCAAAACTCGATCAGCTTTTCATCGAACGGCATCGGCTCGATCTGCCAAAGACGCTCCCAGGAAACCGTGACGTTCCCCTCCTGTGCAAATCGTTCGCTCGCCGCCCGCGCCTCGCGCAACATCGCCGCCCGCGCCGCGCCCTCGAGATGCCGCTGGTCGAGCGTGATCCGGCATTCCTCCACCACGCTGGTCACAATCCCCGGTTTCGTTAGGCAGGAGCCAATCGTGCAGACGCCGCCGTGGCGGTCCGTAATCCGGTAAATCTCCGGGCTCATCTGCGCCGCGGCCAGGAAGGCGTCTTTCCGTCGGTTCATCGGGGTGCTCCCGGAATGCGCCGCCTGCCCGCGAAAAGTGATGGCGTGCCGCTCCACCCCGAAAGTCCCGACGACCGCGCCTAACGGCAGGTCGAGATCGAGCAGCACCGGCCCCTGCTCGATGTGCAGCTCGAGATAAGCCGCCGCGTTCTTCAACTGGCTCCCGCTTTTCCCGACCTGCTCAAAATCGATCCCCTGCTCTTTCAGCGCAGCCGGCAACGTCGTGCCGTCGCGATCAGTTAGCGCGCGCGCTTCCTCCATGTCGAGGCGACCGGAGCAGGCCGACGAACCAAACAAACTCTTCCCGAAACGCGCTCCTTCTTCATCCGCCCAGTCGACCACCCGCAGCGTGACCGGCGGCCTGCCCTCGGCCGCGATCCGTCGCAAGACCTCGAGCCCGGCGAGCGTGTCGAGACAGCCATCGAGCCAGCCCCCGTTAGGCACGGAGTCGATGTGACCGCCAATCAGGAGCGCCTGCTCCGACGCGCCGCGCAGAGTCATCCAGAGATTACCGGCCTCGTCGCGCTCCACCTCCGCGCCGGCCGCGCGCGCCTTTTCCTCCAGCCAGGCGCGCGCCTTTGCCCAGGTCGGCGTGAAGGCGACGCGTTGCGCGCCATTCTCGTCGCCGGTCAGGCGACGCAATTCCTTCAATTCCTCGATCGTTCGTTTTGGGTCCGGTGCGCTCACGGGGCAATCCTAAAGCCGCTGTCAAACGGACAGCGTTTACAGGTCCGTAAACGCGTCCCGATGCACGATCGTCCCGCGACTTCCCTGCTGCTGAATCAGCTTCGCCACCAGCCCGGTCCAGCCGGTCTGATGACTCGCCCCGAGCCCGGCCCCGGTCTCGGCGTGGAAATATTCGTGGAACAGATAACGCCCTCGATCAGCCGCCCGGCCTAACGAATCGCCGGAGGCCCGCGCGAACGGCCGCGTTCCGTTGTCGTCGCGCAGCCAGAGCTTGATCAGGCGATTGGAAAGCTCGTTGGCCACCTCGTCGAGGGTTACGAATTGCCCCGAGCCGGTCGGGCATTCCACCTTGAAATCGTCGCCGTAATAATGATGAAACTTTTGCAGCGACTCGATGAGCAAATAGTTGATCGGGAACCAGACCGGCCCGCGCCAGTTCGAGTTGCCGCCGAAGATGCCGGTCTGCGATTCGGCCGGTTCGTAGTTCACTACTTTCTCCTCCCCGCGCACCCCGAACCGATAGGGATTCGTCTCGTGAAATTTGCTCAGCGAACGCACCCCGTAGTCGCTCAGAAATTCGTTCGGATCGAGCATCCGGCGGAGGAGACATTTCATTCGGTGCCCGCGGGTCAGGGCAATCAGCCGGCGCTGGCCCGCGCCCGGGATTTGCCAATGCGAAATGAGCCCGGCAAGATCGGGGCGATTTGCCAGATACCATTCCAGGCGCCCCTTGAAACCAGGCATGGCATCGAGCAACTCCGGCTCGATCGACTCGACCGCGAGCAGCGGCATGAGCCCGACTAACGAACGAATCCGCAACGGCAAAAAGCGGTTCCCCGGCGTGTGCAGGACGTCGTAGAAAAATTCGTCCGTCTCATCCCAGAGCCCGATCCCCTGTCCGCCGGCGTTGTTCATCGCGGCGGCGATCCCGAGAAAATGCTCGAAGAACTTGGTCGCGATATTTTCGTAGATCGGATTCTCGCGCGCCAGCTCGAGCGCGATCCGCATCATCGTCAGGCAATACATGCCCATCCAGCTCGTCCCGTCGCTCTGCTCGAGCCGGCCGCCGTCGGGGAGTGGCGCGCTTCGGTCGAAGACGCCGATGTTATCGAGCCCGAGAAAACCGCCTTCGAAAATGTTGCGTCCGCCGGAGTCTTTCCGGTTCACCCACCAGGTAAAATTAATCAGTAGCTTGTGGAAAACCGTTTCCAGAAAAGGGCGATCGCCTTTTCCGGTGGCGCGCTGCTCGATCTTGTAAACCCGCCAGGCGGCCCAGCCGATGACCGGCGGATTGACGTCGCTGAAATTCCACTCGTAAGCCGGCATCTGACCGTTCGGATGCTGATACCATTCACGCAAAACAAGATCGAGCTGGCTCTTCGCGAAGTCCGGGTCGACGAGCGCGAGCGGGATGCAGTGGAATGCCAGGTCCCAGGCAGCGTACCACGGATATTCCCAGGCGTCGGGCATCGACATGACGCGTTCGTTGAAGAGATGTGTCCAGCTCGAGTTGCGGCCCTCCAGGCGCTCGTTAGGCGGCGCCGGCTGGGCAGGATCGCCCTCCAGCCAACGCTCGACCACGTAGTAATAAAACTGCTTTGTCCAGAGCATGCCGGCGAGGGCCTGGCGCTGGATCGCGCAATGCTCTGGGCTCAAGCAAACTGGAGTGAGCGCGCGATAAAATTCATCCGCCTCTTCACGCCGCAATTCGAAGACGCGATCAAAATCCCCAAAGGCATGGAGAGCGGGCTGCCGGATCCGTTGCAGGCGCAGGCGGACAGCCCTCGCCTCGCCCGCCCCGAGCTCGAAGTGGTAATGCGCGGCCGCTTTCGTCCCGCTCTGCTCCGGATTCACCGCCGCGGCATTGCCGCCCACGATCGCCTCGTGGAAGGCATCCTTGACGTGTGGAAATTCGTTAGGCAAGCCGTAAAGGAGCTGCCGATTCGTCTCGTTCTCGGTGAAAAGAAGCGGCCCGGCCTCGGCGCAGACGAGCCGATATTGGCCGAGCGAATGGTGGCTCGCCTCGATCACGCCGAGCAAGTCGGAGTGATCGGTCCCGACCCGCAGATTGGGCCGGAGCGAGTTCTCGTTCCAGCTCCAGGTGTTGCGAAACCAGAGGGTCGGGAGCAGGTCGAGCGTGGCCGGTTCCGGCCCGCGATTGATCGCCGTCGCACGGATCAAAATATCGTCCGCCCCCGACTTCGCGTATTCGATCGTGATGTCGAAAAAACGGTCGCCCTCCAGAACCCCAGTATCCCAGAGCTCGAACTCCGGCTCGCGCCGGTTGCGGAGAGCGCTTTGCCTAACGACCTCGTCGTAGGGGAAAAGCGCCTGCGGATAACGATAGGTCATCCGCTGATAGGAATGGGTCGGGGTGTTGTCCTCGAAGAAGAAAATCTCCTTCACATCTTCGCCGTGATTGCCCTGCGGACCGGTCAGACCGAAGAGCCGTTCTTTCAGGATCGGGTCGCGCCCATTCCAAAAGGCGAAGGCAAAACAAAGCTGCTGCTTGTCGTCGGAGAGACCGCCGATCCCATCCTCGCCCCAGCGATAGACGCGCGACCGCGCATGCTCGTGCGGGAAATAATTCCAGGCGTCGCCATTCGCGCTGTAGTCTTCGCGCACCGTGCCCCACTGCCGCTCGCTCAAGTAGGGGCCCCAGAGCTGCCAATGAACCCTCCGCTCGTTATTCTCGGCGAGGCGACGGGCTTCGACGTTCATTGCAAGATAAAGATTCGCGCTACCCTCGCGGGATGTACTTCGCGTACCAATCGAGGTAACGCCTGTAGCGGTCGAGGAGGTAGCTCGGTTTCCTGATCCCGTGGAATTGCCCCGGATAAATGACCAGCCCGGTCGGCACGCCTAACGTTCGCAAAGCCTGATACATTTGCTCGCTGTTCAGGAGCGGGACGTTGAAATCGTTCTCTCCGCAGAGAAAGAGCGTCGGCGTTTTGATCTTGTCGGCGTGCAGGAAGGGATACGAAATCTTCTCCCAAACCTCCGGGTGCGCCCAGGGCGAGCCGAGCTCGTATTCGTAATCGCGAATGTATTGGTCGGTCCCGTAGCCGGCCAGGACATTGGAGATGGAGGCGCCGCTCGTCGCTGCCTTGAAACGCGTCGTCGAGGCAATCAGGTAATTCGTCGACATCCCGCCGTAACTCCAGCCGCCGACTCCGAGGCGATCGGGGTCGGCGATGCCGCGCGCGACCGCGTCGTCGACCGCGGCGAGATCGTCCTGCACATCCACGCTGCCCCAGGCCGCATAGATGCCCATCGCATACTCGGTCCCGCGTCCGGTCGAGCCGCGCGGGTTGGGCAGCACAACTGCATAACCGTGGGCCGCGAAAAGTTGTTTCTCGAAATCGAATTCGTTCGCGTACTGCGATTGCGGGCCACCGTGCGGGCGGAGCAGAGTCGGGAGCTTGCGTCCCGTCGTCTCGTTAGGCGGATGCACCAGGAAGCCGTGCACTTCGGTTCCATCGGCGCTTTTGAATTTCGTTTCCTCGACTTTCCCGAGCTGGATTTTCTCGAGGAAAGCGTCGTTCTGTTTGGTCAGGTTGCGCAGCTCACTGTTCTCGACCGCGAAGATTTCGTAGGGGCGATCCGAAGTGCTGGCGCGCACGATCACCTGGCCATCGCGACTCACATCGTAAGCCGTGACCTTGCGCCGGCCACTCGTGACCGGGGTTGGCGTGCTGGCCGGATCCGCATCGGCCGCAACACGCACGAGCGACTCGGCGCCGTCGTCTTCCAGGACGGCGAAAATCGATTTGCCATCCGGCGACCAATGCGGTTGGACGAGGTTGCGATCGAGACTCGCGGTCAGGACCTCGGCCGCACCGCCCGCCGCCGGGATGATGGTGAGCGCATGCGTCGCGTAGGAAATCTTCTTCGGGTCGCCGCCGTGGATGTAGGCGATCGTTTTGCCATCCGGCGACCAGGCCGGCGCGCTTTCCCAATCGGGATGTGCGTCGGCTTCCGGCGTTGTCGTCAGTTGGCGTTCCTTCGTGCCGGGTTTGGCCGCAATCACGTAAACATCCCAGTTTTCTCCGCGATCCGCCTCCTCGCCCCGTTTCGAGACGAAGGCGATTTCGTTGCCGTCCGGCGACCAGGCCGGAAGGACGTCATCCTGCGCGCCGGTCGTTAGGCTATCCAGTTTCCGGGTCGCGAGATCGAGCAGCTTGAGGTGCGACCAGCGTTTCGTGATGTAACCGCCGATGTCTTCCTTGAACTGGAAGCGGTCGATCACGATCGGCGGAACGGTTTTCTTTTCTTTCTCCTTCACTTCCGGCTCGCGCGGGTCGGGGTCGTGGACCACGAGCGCGATGCGCTTGGAATCCGGCGCCCAGGCGAAATCGTCGATGCTCCCCTTCTCCTTCGTCAGCTGCTCCGCCTCGCCGCCGGCGCTGGAGAGAATCCAGAGCTGGTCGTTTTCATTCTCGTCCTGGCGGCCGGAAAGGAAGGCGAGCCATTTGCCGTCGGGACTCCAGCGCGGGTGCTGCTGTTTCGTTTCGCCGAAGGTGATGGCGCGATTTTCAGAGCCGTCCCATTTCGCGAGCCAGAGGTTGGCCGGCTGTTTATCCTTCGCGAGATCAAAGGTCTTCACGACATAAGCCACGGTCTTGCCATCGGGCGAGAGATTCGGCTCATCGACCTCGCGGAGAGCTGCAAAATCCTCCGGCTTGAGCAGGCGCTTCGGCTCCGCGCCTAACGACAAGTGAGCTGTGAAAAAAATGGCAAGGACAAGCCAGGACGCGCGTTTCATGGGCTAGAGCAATGGCACGAGGCGGGGCGCGACGCGAGAAAATGTCGCCAGGTCCGACAGCCTTGGCGCGGGAGGCATCCGCCAGGTCTGATCCCGGCGATTCCCAAGGCAATGGGAGCGCGGCGGTTGCCTCCCAGAAACCGCGCCCCGACCTATCCAAACTCCGAAAAGCAAAACGGCCGCCGCTGACGCCCTCGTCGGGCTTTGGACCATTGCGCTCGCCGCGTTCGTCATCGCGGGACTTTATTTCACCCGCGAGCTGCTCATCCCGCTCGCTCTCGCCGCGCTCCTGACTTTCCTGCTCGCGCCGCTCGTGACCTGGTTCGAGCGCGGGATCGGCCGCATCGCCGGCGTGCTCCTCGCGGTCGCGCTCATCTTTAGTTTCATCGGCGTCGTGGGCTGGATGTTGACCCGGCAGCTGGTCGATCTTGCAAACAAACTGCCCGATTACAAGGTCAACATCGAGGCCAAGCTCCACGCCTTCGA
>JBBSLW010000083.1:0-12025 GCA_038233495.1 Chthoniobacterales bacterium
CGAAATCGTAGAGCGGATAAATGCACCAGGCGTCGCCGGTGTGATGATGAGTGGCGTGGCGGATGCGATAGAGCACGGGATCGCGCAGCCACACGTTAGGCGCCTGCATGTCGATCTTCGCGCGCAGGGTGCGCGCGCCATCCGGAAACTCACCCGTTTTCATGCGCGCGAGCAGGTCCAGATTCTCTTCCACCGGCCGGTTTCGGAACGGGCTATCCTGCCCAAGGCGGCGGCCTTCGTCGGTCTCGGCCGGGGTCATGTCGCAGACGTAGGCTTTGCCGTTGCGCACGAGTTGTTGGGCGAAGGCATAGATTTCTTCGAAATAATCCGAGGCGAGAAAAGGCGTGCCACCCTCCTTCAGATTGAGGTTTTGATCGGCCCAGCCGGCGATGAGCCAGCGCACATCGGCCATGATGGACTCGACGAACTCGACTTCTTCCTTGGCCGGGTTGGTGTCGTCCATCCGCACGTTGCAGACGCCGCCGAACTCGTGCGCGATGCCGAAGTTGAGGCAGATCGCCTTGGTGTGGCCGATGTGGAGATAACCGTTAGGCTCGGGCGGGAAGCGGGTGTGGATTTGCGTGCGCTTTCCGCTCCGCACATCTTCTGCGACGATGTCACGGATGAAATCGGACGGAGCGGGAATTTCTGGTTCAGGCATGCGGAGGCGCGACGTTAACAAGGCCCTGCCCTCTTGTCACCCCGGGCGCGGCGGGAAATGAAGGCGGTCTACAACCTGCCGGACCTGCGCGCCTGGGCGAAGGCCGCCTGCGAGGAGAGACCACCGGTCCGGCTCGGCGTGGTCGGTGACCCGGTGGCGCATTCGCTTTCCCCGCAGATGCAGAATGCCGCGCTCGAGAAAAGCGGCCTCGATCTGCGCTACGGACGCTTCCAGATTGTGCCTAACGAACTGGCGGAAGCGCTCGAGTTGTTTCGGCAGCTCGATTTCGTGGGAGTGAACCTGACCGTGCCGCACAAAATCGCGGCGTTCACGCTGGTCGACGAAGTGGAGGAGCGTGCGCGGAAAGTCGGCGCGATCAACACGATCGCATTCCGGGATGGGAAATCGTTTGGCCACAACACCGACGGGCCCGGTTTTACCCGGGCGATCCGGGAAGTGTTCTCGGTCGATCTGCGCGATCTGCGCGTCCTCCTGCTCGGAGCGGGTGGGGGAGCGGGCCGAGCCCTCGCCTGGCAATGTGCAACGGAAAACTGCGAGCGGCTCGTGCTCGTGAATCGCGATTTCGAGAAGGCGCAGCTCCTGGCGCGGGAGCTGGCCGGCTACTTCACCGGTCCGCGCGTGCTCGGACCGGAAGCGCGCCTGGAGGCGGTTCGCTGGGAGGAAAACGTGTTGCGCACGCAGCTGGCCCGGACCGACCTGGTGGTGAACGCCACCCCGCTCGGCCTGAAACATTCTGATCCGATTCCGCTCCCGCACGCGCTGCTCGCGCCGCACCTCATGATTTACGATCTGGTTTCGAGGAAGACTCCGCTCCTCACCGCCGCCGCCGAGTCCGGCGCGCGCGGGGAAAATGGCCTGACGATGCTCTTGCAGCAGGGCGCGCTCGCTTTCGAAATTTGGTTCGATCGGCCGGCGCCGCTTGCTGCGATGCGGTCCGCGCTTCTCGCTGCTGAATAACAATCCGCTGAGAGCAAAATGATGTTTGCGTCAGGAGGTTGCAGTTAGCCCGAAATCAGCGAGATCGCGATCAGGCATGATCAGCGCAGCGCCGTTGGTTTGAGCCCGGGAGAATAAAAATGGACAAGAAAACAGCCGAGCTCGTCGCCAAGGTCCCGCAGGTCACGCTGATCTTTTGGATCATCAAAATACTCGCCACCACGTTGGGCGAAACCGGCGGCGACGCGGTGACGATGTCCTGGCTGGGGGAAACGACCGGCCACGCCAACGGCACTGGTTATCTGATCGGAACCGCCATCTTCGGGGTCATTTTTATTGCCGCCGTCCTCGTCCAGATCAAGGCGGAGAAATTTCACCCGTTCCTCTACTGGCTAACGATCGTCGCGACGACCACGGTCGGGACCACCTTGGCCGATTATTGCACCAGGTCTCTCGGGATCGGCTACACCGGCGGTTCGACTATCCTGCTGATTCTTGTCATCGCGTCGCTCCTGACCTGGCGCTGGTCGACCGGGAGCATCTCGGTTGAGTCGGTGAATACGCCAAAGGTCGAGATCTTCTACTGGGTCACCATCATGTTTTCGCAAACGTTGGGGACCGCGCTCGGCGACTGGGTCGCGGATACCAACCAAATGGGCTACCTCGGAGCGGCCGCAATTTTCGGCGGGCTTCTTCTTGTGACCGCGCTGCTCTATTACTTCACGAGCATCTCGCACGCGCTTTTGTTTTGGGCGGCCTTTATCCTGACCCGTCCACTCGGAGCCGTCGTCGGCGACTTTCTGGACAAGCCTCACGCCAGTGGCGGATTGGCGCTGAGCCGCTACACCGCGTCCGCCGCGCTCCTCGTCGTGATCGTTGCGCTGATCCTGATCTTCCCGCAGAAGCCGGCGGAAAAAGCGCATTGAGCTGCGCGCGCGGACGCTGCTCAGTAAAGGAGCTGCACGCCGAAGTAGCCGATGAAGGCGAGCCCTTGATCACGAGGCGCGCGGAGGTCGTGGCCTAACGAGGTGATGAGAATTGCCGAGTCGTTTAATTTTTGGCGAAGACCAAAATTCACTGTCAGCACGTCGCGCGAGGAATTCGTCCGCGAAGTTCCCTGCAATTTCGCCATTACAGAAGTGTTTTTCGCGAGATCGAATCCGGCGACGATCCTGTAAAGCCACTCGCTCCGGCCGGCGGAGTTGAAGAGCGGCCCGAATTCACCGTCAAGTGCGAACGGCCCAACCTTGCGCGCGATCTGCACTGGCGTCTGGACCCGCGTCCCATCGTCGGCCAGGCCGCGCCGGACCGAAGATTGGAGCGGATTGAAAATGATCCGTGGGAAAGTTGACACGGCGAACCCGCTCGTCTCCTCATCGAGGAAGCGCCATTTGACCGCCGCTTCCGTGCTCCCGAGCCCGGCGACCGGCCCGTGATCGCTTCGTTTCAAAATCACGGCGGCGGTCTGGAGCGTGAGTTGGATGTGATCGCCCAGGCCGTAGTTCAAATCGAGCGCAGGCGACTCGAGCAGCCACTCGTTAGGTCGATGCGCGAACGTGATCGCGAGATTGTTTTCCCAATGGCCGTTTCCCGGCGTGCCCGGGTCATCCGTGATCATGGGCGGCCCGCCCTGTCCGTGCGCGGGCGGCGCGAACCATAACCAGCTGCCGGCCATCGCGGCCAGGACTCTCGTTAGGCACCCGGACCGTAGACCAGCAGCTTCATCGTGTCCGGGAGGATCGCCGGACGTTGCGGCGCGCCTGGTCCCGGCGTTGGTTCCGGTCCGAATTTTGCCGTCGGCAAATAAATCCGGTGGGTGCTGGGATCGAGTGCAATCGTGCGCGCGCCGGGTTCTGTTTTCAAAGTTTCACCACGGCCAGTTGATCGGGCACTTCTTCTTTCGCGATCGCCGTCACACCTTCACCGCAGGAGGCGAAAACCAACTGGCTCGCCGGGTCGAATGCGCACCCGTCCACGCCTTTCCCGATCGGCACCGTCGCCACCACCTTGCCCGACTCGGTGTCGAGCATGGTCATCATCTGGTAATCGCAGGTGGAAAAGCGACGGTGATGCGCGGGATCGAAGGCGATCCCGCTCGGTTCCTGGCCCGGCGCGAGCGGCCAGCGTGCGACCACCTCGTGTTTTGCGGTATCGATCGCGACCACCTCGCTCTTGTCCTCGAGGTTGCAATAAACTCGGCCGGCCGCAGGATCGATCGCGGCGAATTCCGGACTTCCGCCGAGCGCAATCGTGCCGACCACTTTGGCCGTCGCGGCATCAATCACGGTCGCCGAATCGCCCTTGTGATTGAAAACGCAAATCTCCGTGTGCCCCGGCTCCTAGACGAAGGCATCTGGCCCTCCGCCGGTCTCGACTTTCGAGATCGTCTTGAGCGTGGCCAAATCCACCAAGCTGGCTTTCGCTCCCTTCCCGTTCGTGGAAAAGCCTCGCCCCAGCTCCGGGAGGGCGAGAAAGCCATGCACACCCGGCGTGTCGCCTGATCTCTCCGGCCACCTTGCGTTGCGCGAGATCGACCACCACGACCTTGCTCGCGTGAGAAAGGTAAAGTCGTTGGGCGGGCGAATCGACGGCCAGGATATCCCAGCCGCCGACGCCGCCGATCGGAATCTCGCCTAAAGAATTGTAGGGCCCCGTGCTCGCCGCGGTCGCATTTGCAGCGCGCAGAGGCAGGCCAATCCACCGAGCAAAGTTTTCCAGCGCGTGCTTACTCCTGGCATAATCTCCTCGCGACGGGCGCCCTAGTGCTTTTGCGCTGCAGCTTTGTCTTCCGCGCGTTCCTTCGCCTGGGCAGCGGGGTTTTCCGTGTCGACCGAGAGGATCTTGCCGCTCTTCGCGTCCACCAGCACCTCGGTGATGTCCTTGCTCCCGGGCGTGGTGATGTCGAACGACCAGACGAGCGCATGATGTTCGTTCTCAATTTCCGCGCTCTTGATCTTTCCCTGCGGCACTTTGGCGAGGGCGATTTCCTCGGCCTGAGCCTTCGTGACTTTCGCCTGCTTCATTAATTCCGCTTCGCTTTCGGCGGCGAAGCCCAGGCTGGGGAGGAGAAACGTTGCGACTGCGAGACTGGCAAACAGCGTGTGTTTCATGCAGCCTTCGACGCCGGGCCGCCCTGCCCCGTTCAGTTTCTTTTGCGAGACCTTAATATCGAACGAGGGCCAGGGCGGGTCTCTTGAGGACGATGCAAATGCCTTAGGGCGAGACCGCCTGAGCGACTGGCCCCGGCGGCAAAGCGAGGAGACGGCGCGCGTCGAGCACCACGAAACGCGAGTCCTCATAAACCACCGCGCCCGGCGGCGGCCGCTCGAGGAAAGTCACCGCTCCCTTTGATTCGCCTAACGATTGTTCCGGCGCGCTCAGGCGAAGCTGTCGAAGGAGGCGGCTCTTCTTCCAGTAGCGCTCCGAGAAAGCCGCGCGATCGAGCAGCCAATAATCCACTTTCTGCTCGCGCAGACACTGCTGGAGAACGTGCAGGTCGCCGCTGTATTGCGCCCGCGCGATTTCCATCGCTCGCGCCCGGAGCGGCAAATAATAGCCTGGATGAAACGGCACCGCGCATTCCGCGCCGACGATGTTGGAGCGACGGCAGAGGAGCGGCAGATTGTTTGCCTCATCCGCGAGCGAAGCGATCCGGATCGTCGCCGGCTGGCGGGTGAAGAACCGGTAAAGGCCGCCGTTCTTGCCTTCAAGATAACCGCCGGTCGGGAAGACCGGGAGCAGGAGCGGATAAGCGGCCACCAGGAGGAGAGCGATCGCGAGACCAAGCGCGACCAGCCTTCCGTCGCGCGGATGCCGGCGCGCTTCGGCCCAACGCAGCGCGCCATCGACCAGTGCGAGCATGACCGCCCCGCCTAACAAGACCAGCACCACGCGGGTGGCGGCCTGGGTGTAGCGATTTGGCAGGTAAAGGTGGAAGAGGAGCAGATGCGAGAGCGCAAAAAGCGTGAGCGCGGCCGCGATCACCTGCGGAATCGGACGGACGCCGCGCGGGATGGCTTGGAGGAGCGGAAAGCGATCGGGGAACCGGCGCAGCACCGGCCAGAGAAACGCGACCAGGAACCAGGGCGGCCGGGTGGGGAGGTTATGCACCCCGCCGTTCCCGCCCACCCAATAATCCCACCAGGAAGTGAAGAAAAACGGCACCCGTCCGTTAGGCCCAAACTCCGGCATGGCGCGCGCCGCGTCATAAGTCACGAGCGGGCCAAAGGCGCTGACCCGCATTTGGTAGGGCAGCAAGCAGAGCAGGGTGAGAGCGAGAGCGGCCGCGAAGAGAAGATAAACGCGGCGCTCGCGAGTCAGCCTTGGACCATTTTCCCAGCGCCAGCAATCCCACGCCAGCACCCCGAGACTGAGCAGCGCCGCCGGCGGGAAAAAGAGCGCCTCCAAGGTGATGGTCGCGAGCACTCCCACCATCGACCCGCGCACCTGGTAATAGAGAAAGGCGGCAAAGAGCGGGTAGAAGAAAGCCCGCGGCGTGGCCGAGGAGAGATCGCTGCTCAACCAGATGCACTGGGTGAAAAACATCGTCGTTAGGCAGGCGGCCGCCCGCGAGCGCAGGACACGCCGGGCCACGCCAAAGAAATAAGCGGCCGCGAGCAGGCTCAGCCCAGCCGGGATCCACTTGCTCGCGAGCAGGGGTTCGATGCCGGCGCGGGCGAGCAACCAGTAAAGGCTCGCGTAACCTGCCGGCGCGAGAGATTGGAAGTAATCCGCGCTCGAGTCCCCGCGGAAAAGCGTGGGGTCGAGATAGCGCGCCATCCAAAACAGATGCTCACGCGCGTCGTCGGCAAACATGTAGGGCGAGGCAAAGGCCTGGCGCAAGGCGAGGAGCGCGCAGCCCAGCGCGTAAAGCATGGCCCCGCCCAGCCACCAGCGCTGCCCGCCGTCTTCAGCTCCCGCGGCATTCAGGAGTCGGCGCAGTCGCCCTGCGAGCGGTTCGGGCGAAGGCGGCGGCATGGCAAGAGCGGGTCGGGACGCAGTCTAACGAGATCGCGCAGCCCGGAATGGCCGGCCCGGTCTTAGCAGGACACGCTTTCCGTGCATCTCCGCGCCCCGGCTGGCAAAGAGCTCGCGCAACTCCTCGCTATAAAAACTGCCGTCCTCCTCGTGGTTAAACCCGAGGCGGATCCGACCGCCGCGGCGCAGACGCGTCCCGAGATCATCGAGGAAAAAAGTCCATTCCTTCGGCCCCCACAGCTCCGGGCTTTTGTGTCCGTTGAAACAAATCATGAAAGCCGCGATGAGATCGAACTTCCGCTGAAACTGCGGCAGGGGGACGAACGGCTCGACCCGCCAGATCACGCGGGTCAGCCCCAGCACCATCATCATTTCCCCGTACATCGACACCTCATCGATATCGAGGCCGATCACGTCGTGGCCGAGCATCTGGCAGATATGCAGAAAATAGCCGGCGCCACATCCCAAGTCGAGCACGCGCTTGCGGAAGCCAAGCTCCAGTTTCAACTCGCGCACCCGGCGCAGATTCTCCTTCATCCAATTTGGCAGGTTGAGATATTTCGGCCAGGCCTGCCCAGGATTCTCGATCGCGTGCCGTTGCCGGATCTCCTCGAAGCGTGGCGCATCGATCGTCTTGACCAGGGCATCGACATCGAGCCGTAAACCGGGTCGACGCCGGAGCAGGGCATGCCGCGAATGCCGCCACGCGCTTTCCACGGCCCTACTGCTGGCAAGTTTTTCGATTTTTTCCGAGAAGCGCATTTTGCAGCCTCGAGGTTCGACCACGGATGTGGCCTGAACCACAAGTTTTTTCGCAACGGGCGATCCGTAATCTTCCGTTCATCGCCGCGACGGAGGACCTTGCGCCGCGCCCGATCGAGCCAATTCCAGCGGCCTAACTGCCAGGTCGAGCAATAGTCCGCGTCCTGCGGCAAAATGGCGAGAGCTGTGCGAATTCGAAAATCGCGCCCTAACGAACCGGCGCAAAATCCTTCGGGCGCACCGGCGCCTTGCGCGGCGCGGCATTGCAGGAGCCGGGCGCCGTAATTCTCGAGCCCGGCCTGGAAACAGCCGAGCGTCGCGCCGTAGGCTAGGCGCATGCGATGCTCGCCCGGCGGCGGACCTCCCGGTAATCGAGCCACGCGTAGCGCTCCACCCAACGCGGCTCATCACTCAGAAGCGCGGAGCGCAGCGCGCGATCGACAAACGCCCGCGCGGGCGAGCCGAGCCAGGGATCATGCACGAAAACCGCCGCGGGCTTATCCTCGCGGAGCAGGCGCAGCGCGAGCTTGAGCGCGCGGAAATCCTTCGGTCCATCGATCAGGACCACGTCGCCCGACCGCACGAGTTCGGGCAGGAGAACGAGCGAATCGCCGAAGCGGCACTCCACGTTAGCGCATTCCCGCAGCCGCTCCGCCGCGATCGCGACATCGGGCGAGCGCGCGTCCGATTCCAGACTCACGATCGCGCTTTCCGGAAAAAGCTTCGCCAGCACGAGCGTGCTCTGCGCCCGGGCACGACCCGACTCCACGATCCGGGCCGGCTTCAAGCCCGCGACCGCCGCGAAGAAAAAGAAGAGCTCGCTTCGCCGGATGCCTTTCGGCTTATGCGGAATCCCGGCCGTCAGCTCGCGATAGCGCGGCAAAAGGCGAGCCGGCTTGCCTAACAAGTGTTCCGCATCCGCGGAATTTCCGAGCCCAGGAGTATTCGTCCTCACACAAGGCCGAATGTCGCAACCCAGGCGCGCTGTAGCGGCTATCCCGGCGAGACATCCCGCTCGACTTCCCCTAACGACGGCCGGCGCGGCCGAACCAGCCGGCCAGTCCGCTGCCGAGCGCGAGAAGCAAGCCCGCGGCGATCCATTGACGATGCAAGGTCGCCCAGAGCTGCGGGCTGCGCCGCCGCGCTCGCGCATCGAAGGGCCCATACGCGCCGTGGTCGCGTTCCGCGTCGACCGGCTTCCAAAGATTATTTGGGCGCTCGGGATCTTCCGGTTCGTTCGTCTGCTGCGCGTCGAAGTTGGTCCGCGCCAGGTAATGATCGAGCAGGGCCGGCGCGATTTTGTTCCCGACGATCGCCTCCACTGTCGGCAGGCCGACGTAGATTTCGCGCCGCTCATGATGCGACGCATAAAGCACCGCGCGCGCTGCGATCTCCGGCTGATAGATCGGCGGGACTGGTTGCGCCTTGCGCGGGAGTCGGCTCTTCACCCAGGTGAACTGCGGCGTGTTGAGCGCCGGCATTTGAATCATCGTGACGCGCACTTTGCTTTTGTCGTGCAGAAGCTCGCAACGGAGCGAGTCGCAGAAGCCCTGGATGGCGTGCTTCGAAGCGCAGTAAGCCGCTTGCAGCGGGATGCCGCGATAGGCAAGTGCGCTTCCGACCTGGATGATCACGCCTTCGTCACGCGGCAACATCCGTTTCAATGCCGCCAGTGTCCCGTAGACGTAGCCCAGGTATGTCACTTCCGTGACCCGCTTGAACTCTTCCGCCGTCATCTCCTTGATCGGCGAAAAGACCGACGCCATCGCGACATTCACCCAGACGTCGATCGGGCCTAACGAATTCTCTACCTCGGCCGCGGCCGCTTCCACCGCCGCCGCGTCGGCCACATCCGTGGACAGGACGAGTCCGCGGCCGCCGCAAGTTTCGACTTCGCGGCGCGCTCCTTCCAAACCGGCGCGGCCGCGCGCGATCAGGCCGATCTGCGCGCCTTCCTCCGCGAAAGCGCGCGTCGTCGCGCGCCCCACGCCCGCTGAAGCTCCGGTGATGACAACAACGCGTGGTTTTTTCAAGGTAAACCGAATCGCCTCAGCGAACCCTTCCGGTCGTCAACATCCCCGCCGCCGCTCGCGCACGATTGAAGTCTGAGATGCACGAAATCATTCCGGAAGAAGGCAACCTCGTTCGCGTCAACGTCAGCGGGAAACTCACGCAGGCCGATTACGACGAACTCATCCCCGCTTGGGAAGAAACGATTGCGCAACAAAGTTCTCGACTGCGCGGACGCCGTCGCCAGCACGCGAGACGCGCGTGCTCCCCGGAAGATGAACGCCACACCGATCGAGAAGCTCGAAGTCTCGGCTTATACAATTCCAACCGATCAGCCGGAATCCGACGGCACGATCGAGTGGGACAGCACCACGATTGTGATCGTGGAAGCGGAAGCGGGCGGGAAGCGCTCGATAGGCTACAGCTACGCTGACGCCGCGACTGCGCATCTGATCGAATCGAAACTAAAAGCCGTCGTCATTGGAATGGACGCGATGTCGCCGAATGCCGCTTTCGTCGCGATGGTGCACGCGATTCGCAATCTCGGCCGTCCAGGAATTTGCTCGATGGCGATCTCCGCGACACATCGCTCTGGGATTTGCAAGCGAAGCTGCTCGAGGTTCCCCTCGTTAGGCTCTTCGGTCAGGTGCGCGCGGCGATGCCGATCTACGGCAGCGGCGGTTTCACTTCTTACACGGACGACAAATTGCAGGAACAACTCGGCGGCTGGGTCAAGGAAGGTATCTCGCGGGTGAAAATGAAAGTCGGCTGCGACGCCGCGGCCGATCCGCAACGGGTAGCGGTGGCGCGCGAAGCGATCGGTGATGAAGCGGAGCTTTTGGTCGACGCCAACGGCGGCTACAGTCGCAAACAGGCGCTCGAGTTGGCCTACGTTTTCGCCGAACTCGATGTCAGCTGGTTCGAAGAGCCGGTTTCCTCCGACGACCTCGACGGTCTCCATCTGCTCCGCGACGATGGTCCGCCCGGGATGGATATCGCGGCGGGCGAATACGGTCACGACGTGACTTATTTCCAGCGCATGCTCAGCGCCGGCGCGGTCGATGTGTTGCAGGCCGATGCGACCCGCTGCGGCGGTTACACCGGATTTTTTCAGGCAGCGGTTTTGTGCGAAGCGCATCACCTTCCACTCTCGTCGCATTGCGCGCCGGCTCTGCACATTCCAGTCGGCTGCTCGACCCGGCCTCTCCGGCACGCGGAATATTTCCACGATCACGTCCGGATCGAGCGGATGCTCTTCGACGGCGTGGCCGAGCCTAACGACGGCGCGCTCGCCCCCGATCTCGCGCGTCCCGGCAACGGCCTCGTTCTGAAACGAAAGAACGCGGAGAAATTCGCGGTATGAAGTCGCGGCGTCTTCTGGGGAGCGCACGCGCCTCGCGTGCTGGTTTCGGCGCCTCGCCGAAACAGGCTTTGCGGGCGGCGCGTTGCGTCGAAGAAAAGTTCGCGATGGCGGGGTGCCATCGCCAGCACGCGAGGGCGCGTGCGCTCCCCAGAGTCTGCGTTCCGCGCGCATTGAGAATTCTTCGGCCTCACCGATGAACAGCCTAACGAAACGCCTGCGTCGCCTCGCTTCCCCGCGCGAAACTGGCAACTGGCCCGACAACCTCATCGATAAACTCCTCCCCGAAAAATTCGCGCGCCCCGCGCGCCGGGCCGAGGCGCACATTCGTGAGGGGCGTTTCCAGCGCAGCCTCTCCTTTCTCGCCGGCGCCTCCAGCGTTCTCGCCGGCGCGGAAGTGGCCTACGAACATTATCGCGGCAGCTACGGGCAGCGCGTCATGTACACGCCCGTCGCGCTCGGTGGCGCGATGACGATCGCCGGCATCTGGGGCGCCTTCAGCACCCGCGCCGCGCGCACCGTTCTGCGCTGGACCTCGGCAATCACGCTCCTCGATGGACTCGTCGGCTTTTGTTTCCACGTCCGCGGAATCGCTCGCAAACCGGGCGGCTGGCGCCTGCCGATCACCAACATCGTGATGGGGCCGCCGATCTTCGCGCCGCTCCTCTTCGGAGTGAGCGCGTATCTCGGGTTGATCGCTTCCTTCCTCCGTCCGGAAGAGGCGGCTCCGATGATATTGCGCTCGCCGAAAGCGCGCATTCTCTCGCTCACTTCCGCGCAGATCGCGGCGCAGCATCCCTGGACGATGGGCCTGCGCGAAGGGCGTTTCCAAAAACATCTCGCTGTCGCCACCATGGTCGGGACTTTTTGCAGCGGGGCGGAAGCGCTCTATTCGCATTACAAAAATAACTTCCGCTACCTCGCGCAATGGACGCCGATCATCATCGCGCCGCTCCTCATCGGCGCCGCGGCCGGGTCGCTCGTTAGTCCAAAAATCGCGCGGACCTGGCTGCCGGCGATGTCGGCGCTAGCGATCGCGGATGGCGGGGTGGGATTTTTCTATCACGCGCGCGGCGTGCTACGACGGCCCGGCGGATTGCAGAAGCCGCTTTATAACCTGATGTACGGCCCGCCGATTTTCGCGCCGCTTCTTTTCGCGGCCTGCGGCTCGATCGGTTTGCTCGCCAGTCTGATGCGGGGGGAACGGTGAGAGGTTTTGAGCCTAACGAACGCGGAAAGCGCGCAGTCCTTGCGCCAGCTCCGGGGAGCACGGGCTGTGAGCCCGTCGCATCCGGCGA
>JBBSLW010000084.1:0-11982 GCA_038233495.1 Chthoniobacterales bacterium
AATCGACATCGATCTCGGTGTAGTGCACGCCTTCCGCGTGTTCATCGAGTTCCGCGCGGCCGGTCCGGCGGCCGGTCGAGATCACTTCCGGCACGGAGAGGAGCAATTACTCCGCGATCTGGCCGATCCGATCGGATTGCGTGAGCGAAGTGCCGGGCGCGGAGAGGACGTTGATCGTGGCGGTGCCTTCGTTGAAATCGGGCAGGAATTCTTTTCCCATCAGCGGGTAGAGCGCGAACGAGCCGAGGACGAGAACGAGCGCCGCGCCCATGATTAGATACGGATGGCGCAGAGTGTGTTTGAGGACGAACTCGCGATCGAAGTTCTTCAGCTTGCGCACCAGCCAGCTGTCTGTCTCGCTGCTCATTCGCTTCATTCGCGGGAGCAGATACGAGCTCAACGCCGGGATGACGGTGAGCGAGACGACGAACGACGCGATCATCGCCACGATGGTGGCGATCCCGATCGGCGCGAAGAGCCGGCCCTCGATCCCGCTCAAGCCGAAGAGCGGAATGAAGACGAGGATGATGAGCAGCGTCGCGAAGAGAATCGAGTTCCGCACTTCCGCGGAAGCGTCCGCGATCACCCGCAGGACCGGTCGCGGCGCGGGCGCGTGCCGGTTCTCGCGCAGGCGGCGAAAGACATTTTCGACATCGACGATCGCGTCATCCACCACCATCCCGATCGCGACCGCGAGGCCGCCTAACGTCATCGTGTTGATCGTGACTCCGGCCCATTTGAAATAGAGAATCGTGACGACAAAGGAGAGCGGGATCGCGGTCAGCGTGATCAGCGTGGTGCGGAAGTTGAGGAGGAAAAGGAAGAGAATGATCACGACCATGATGGCGCCGTCGCGGATCGCTTCCTCGACGTTCGTGATCGCGGACTTGATGAAATTCGACTGCTTGAAGAGCGGCGTGATCTTGATGTCGGGCGGCAGACCTTTCTGAATCTCGGCCAGCGCCTGCTCCACCTGCGCGGTGAGCGTGATCGTGTCCGCGCCCGGTTGTTTTTGGACCGAGACGATGACGGCGGGGGCGCCGTTCACGCCGGCGTCGCCGCGCATGACCTGTTTGCCGAATTGCACGTCGGCCACGTCCTTGAGCAGGATCGGAACGCCATTGCGTTTTTCCACGACGGAGTTCGCGATGTCGTCGATCGAGGTGGTGCGCCCGATGTTGCGCACGAGCGCTTCCTGGTTCGTGCCCTCGAGAAATCCGCCCGCGGTGTTGGTCTGCGATTTCGCGGCCGCGTCCATCACTTCCTGCAAGGTCACGCCGAAAGCGGCCATTCTTTCCGGCGAAGCGAGCACCTGGTATTGCTTCACCCCGCCGCCGATCGGGATGACCTGCGAGATGCCCGGGATGGTGAGCAGCCGCTGGCGCACCGTCCAATCGGCGATGCTCCGCACATCCATCGGCTTGGTTTTATTCCCCTCACTCGAGAGACCGATGAGCATGATCTCGCCCATGATCGATGAGATCGGTCCCATGATCGGCGTGACTCCCTTGGGTAACTTTTCCGCGGCCAGCTGCAGGCGTTCCTGGACGAGCTGGCGGGCCCGATAGATGTCCATCCCCCAATCGAACTCGACGTAGATAACGGAGAGCCCGATCCCAGAACTGGAGCGCACGCGCTTCACGCCGGGCGCGCCGTTAAGCGCGGTCTCCATCGGCCAACTGACGAGCGTCTCGACTTCTTCCGGCGCGAGCCCGGCGGCTTCGGTCAGGATGGTCACAGTGGGGCGGTTAAGGTCGGGAAAGACGTCGACCGGTAACTGCATCGCGACGAAGACACCGTAGATAAGAACCAGGACACTCGCCGCGACGACAAAGAGCCGGTTGCGCAGCGAAAACTCGATGAGGCGATTTAACATGCGAAAAATTCCGGCTACTTCAGGACCACGTCGGAAGTAAACGGGCGACGCGGCGACCCGGCGCCGGCACCGGCAGGTGGCCGCTGTTTCGCCCTAACGATTAAAACCACCACGACGAGGGCGAGGAACGCGCCCGCACTCCAGAGCAGCACCGTGCGACTAAGGAACCCGCCCTGCGCCGCCGCGTGCTCGTCGTCCGCCGTCTCGTGCGCGTCGGCGGGAGCGGCTTTGGTCGGGGCGACGTATTGCAGCTGATAATTGCCGAGTGTCACCACCTTGTCGCCCGGATAAATGCCCTCGATGATTTCGACGTAGCGATCGTCTTTTGTTCCCACCACGACCGGCCGGCGCTCATAAGTGAGTCCTTGCTCGTCGGCCTGGACGAAAGCGAAAAGATTGCCGGCTTCACCCAGGATCGCGCTGTGCGGCACGCCGATGACCGAATCCGCCTCGGAGGTCACGATGCTCAACCGCGCCCGCATGTTGGGCCGAAGTTTTCCATCCGGGTTTTTCAGCTTCGCCCAGACCCGCAAGGTGCGGCTCTCCGGGTCGAGCGCGCCGCTCACGACATCGACCATTCCTTCGAAGACCTCGTCCGGAAACGACTCGACCTGGACGCGCACCTTTTGCCCGACCTTCACCGCCGCGACCTGGCCCTCGAAGATCCGGCCTTCCGCGTAGACTTCGGAAAGATCGACCACCTCGAGCAGATTCTTGTCCGGCTCGACCGGCGCACCGAGGGACGCGTCGACCGCGGTCACCACGCCATCGATGGGTGCCGCATAAGGAACGCGCGGCGGCGGGCTACCGACCTGCCGGCTTTCCACTTCGATTAGAGTCTGGCCTTTGGTCACCTTGTCGCCTGAGACGACTGAGATAGCGGCGACGCGTCCCGCGATGCGGCTCGAGAGCACGGCCGATTTCGTCGGGATAGCCTCGATCGCGCCGATCGCGGAGAGCGTTTTCTCAATCGTACGCGTTTCGGCTTCCTCGACCGTGACGCCGAGATTGGTCTTGGCTTCGGCCGAGATCGTGATCGGCCCTTTTGTAGTCACTTCGCCCTCTTCGCCAGGCGCTTTATCGTGGCCGGCGTGAGCCAGCAATTCTGTGGGAACGAATAAAAGACCGGCGGCAGCCGCCGCAATCAGGAGTGATGGAATTTTTTTCATAACTATTTGTCGGGTCTGATTTCACGCACGTGGGACCGGAAAAATCCCGGTTTGAGATGAGGGCTGCTGGCGGCGGCGGTCTCGAGATCGACGAGGGCCTCGGCGTAGCGGGTTTGCGCGTCGAAGTAAGTGATGCGCAAGAGGGCTTGCTGGTTCTGGGTTTGCACGAGCTGCGAAAACTCCGCCAGCCCCTGCGAGTAACCCTGCTTCAAAAGGTCGATGTTCTTGTTGTAGAGCGGCAGAATGCTCCCGCTGTAGAGGCGCGCGGCTTCCTTCAGTTGCGCGACCCTGGCGGCCGCGGCCGCGATCTCGCTTTGAATCGTTAGGCGCAAAGCCTCGGTTTCCTGCCGGGCTTGCAAGGCCGTCGCCTTTTGCGAATAAATCCGGCCCTGGTTACGATTCCAGAGCGGTAGCGGGATGGCCAGCTTCAGGCCGAGAAATTGATCCGTCCGCAGCCCATTGGGATCGTCCACCACGCGATCGCTGGCGTAATCGAGCCCGACTCGCCAATCTTCCCACGCTTCCGCGCGGGCTAGAGCGACTTCGGCTTGCGCTCGATCAACCCCCAGTTCGACCTGGCGCAAATCCGGCCGGAGCGTTGGAGAAAGATCGCCGCCCGGTTCACGGAATCTCGCAATGAGCTGATCCAGATCGCCCTCGAGCGCGAGCGGCGCAGCCGGCGTCAGCCCCAGTTTTTGGCGCAGTGTCACCAGACGCGCTTCCAATTCCGCTCTGACCAGATCGTTTTCCAATTGGAGCCGTTGCACCTCGGTGCGGGCAAGGTTGACGTCCACTTCCGAGACTTCGGCCCGCTTCAACCGGGCCTCAGAGATATTCAGCAGATCCTGATTAATGCCTTTCACGTTCTCGCGCACCGCGATCTGTCGGCGCAGGATGAGCGCGGCCAGGAAATCCTTCTCGACGTCGCCAATCAGGAGCCGTTCCCGGTTCCGGATCTCCCAGGAAGCCTGCGCGACATCGACTCGCGCGACGCGTTTCGCTTTCGCTAAACGTCCCGAGATCGGAAAGGCCTGGCTGAAGCCGCTCGAGTAAGTTCGTTCATTTCCACTGCTAAAGGGACGCTCGGTATTCCCCGCAAATTCCAACTCCGGATTTGGCCACAGCCCGGCCTGGATCAGTTTACCGCGACCAATCTCCAGATTGTAATAAGCGGCGCGCAGATCAAGGTTGTTCGCGAGAGACTGTTCGACGGCCTGGTCGAGAGTGATGGCTGATACCAGGCCTGGCGTTCCGGTAAACGAAACCACCGCCCCGGCGGCCCACAAGAGGAAGACTTTCTTATTCATGATGGGCTAGCTCACGGTCATCGACAATGAGCGGCGAGTTCTCGCTCACCAGAGTCGGGCTAGGAGTCATTTCTTCGATTGTAATCACGACCGAGCCCGATCCCGTACTTCTGCCGGCCAGACTTGCAGCGCGAGCCAAGCTCCTACGGTGACCAACCAGAGTGCGGCCAGGATGACGCCGGTATTGAGCGGAATTATCATCTTATTTCGCGGGCGGCGCCGGAAGCGCAGAGCAGGATGGAGCGGCGAGAACATGATGCTTTTACCGGTTCAAGAGCGATGGTCTTTGGGCTGGAATGAAGTGTTCAAATTTGTTAGGTTGAGATGGTTCTTCTGAAAAGTGCGCGAGAGCTCACGCCAGGTATCCGGCGTAAGACAAAGAAGGACTGGAGCAGTTCGCCTGACTTGGGCGAGGGCCAGTCCTTAACTCAACCGAGGAGGAGCGTTGCTCGGAAGGCAACGCTGAATGACACTTTCAGCAAACGAATCGGGCGGCCCGGTATCCCACTCCGTCGATACAGCGGGAGGATGACCTTCAAGGATTACTACCGGGAGCAGAAAATAAACAATCGGAACAAAGGAGTGCTGATCGAAGGCGGGAAGGTCCTTCACTGTTTGCACGATCGGTGCTTGCAAGCTCGAACAGCACACCAAGGCCGCACCGTGATCATCCTGCTCCGTCGGCGCGGGGCAGTGCTCGGGTCCGGCGGACGAATGAACGGCATGCTCCGCCGATGAGCCATGATGCTCAGTTTCTTCGCCCACTGCGCAGTGATTGCTCGCTAGCATCCAGGCCGCGATCGTAAGGAGCGCGATCAGTGGGCGAAAGGTGGAGCGGAGCTCGTGCACGAAGTTCATTCTAAGGTCAATGCAGGACAAGGCGAGAGAGAATTTATTTTACGGACGCTTTGGCCTGAAAGGTAAAAGTGGCGAAGCGGCTCTTCCAAATCGACGCCTTGCTCGTGGGCTCCAGTAGGACGCAGGTGAGCAGATATTGACCTTGGCTCGGCAGCGTAAAACTCGCCCGGCCCTCGGCGTTTGTCACTTCAAAGAGGTGCGCCTTCTCGCCATCTGGCACCAGCGCGATCGAAGCCTGCGGCACCGGTTTGCCATCCTGGACCAGTCGCACGGAAAACTCCTGGCCAGCTTTCACCGTTACGGGATTACTCAGAGGAACCATCTCCAGAGGTGCGCCAACAGGTTCGGACCAACTCTCATCCCCGCCTCCGTCTCCCACCAGCACGACAGTCTTCGCGCATTTCACATAACTCTCCGTCCACTTCGCACCCTTCTCCCGCTTGCTCCACGCCTCGCGGATCGAAGCCGGCGCGTGGATATCGTCGAGATATTCGATCACCTGGTCATCGGTCAATTTCAGTTCCTTGGGCTTGGCTTCGAGCCAGACGGTGACGATTCCCGCCTGGGCAAAAGTGGCCCTCCCCCGCAACGCTTCCTTGTCGCCGGCTAGATCTTTCAGATCACCCTTTTCCCGGGCTGAACGAAACCCTGCCCGCGCGATCCTCTCAACTTTTGGACCCGTCTCGAGCGCGGGAAACTTCATTCCGCTGGTCAGCGCAAAGGTGACCGGTTGGCCGGTGACTGTCTCGTAGGCTGAGGGAGTAACCCAGGTATCATGCGCGAAAATCGGACCAGCGCTAAATAGAAGGATCACAGCGATAGCGACGAAACATCGCCGCCACGTGCCACCGAGATAGACGAACGCTTTAGTCATAGCTTCTCCTTTTCACTTTCAAGTGTTGTTTGCGGCGATATCATCGCTTCTTCTCCAGGTTCTGGATCAGGGCCTTCATCTCGTCGATTTCCCGGCGCTGCGCTTCGATGATTTCGTCGGCCAGCTTGCGCACCCGCGGGTCGGTGATGTGCGCGCGTTCACTCGTCAGGATCGCGATTGAGTGGTGTGGGATCATCGCTTTCATCCAGGAAACATCCTCCACTGTCGCTTGGCTGCGAACGAGCCAGAGCGCTACCGCGACGATGACCACGCTCCCGAGGGAGATCGCGGCGTTGACCGCCCGCTTGCTGTACATCCCGAGCATAAAAGCGAGCATGATGATCGCCATCGTCGCTCCCATGACCAGCGCCATGTAGGCCCTCGTCTCGCTGAAGTAAACGTGGTCCAGCGCGTAGGTGTTTAGATACATCAAGCCAAACATGGCGATCGTGGAGACGCCAATCATGGCGCCGAATTTTGCGTAGTTATCTTTCATAGGGCCTCGCAGAGCACTACCTCTTTAGTTCACCGCAGCTGGACATTGCTTTGCCGTAGTATGGATTCTCTATCTTTTCGGATGTCTGAACCCATTCCTTCTTCGCCATCGGGCAATGGACGACGTAGTAACCAGGTTGCTCGCTGGCCAGTTTCTCTGCCTTGGCGCTGAGCGCCGCAAATGCGGTTCGTGCCGCTTCAAGCGATTCGCTTTTTGCCATGGCGCTACCTTCTTCTCCTAACGCTTTGGCAGCCTGCTGCGCCTGCGAAAGGTCGTCTGCCACAAGGGCAACGCGGATCTTTTCATAGCCTGCCAGATATTCCTTCTGCGCGGAAGTCAATGGTGCCGCCAAGAGCGAGCCGATCGCGAAACCGGCGGTGATAGTACTTAGTATGGTGGTCTTGATATTTTGTTTTCTATGTTGCTGAGTTAGTTTTTTGGAGCTTTCTGACTCGACCAATGGATCGCCCGGATCCGCCATCCGTCGGCGGTTTTGGTGAGAACCATCGTCTCGGCCGCGAGTTCATTGATCTCTTTTGTCTTGTATTGGCCCTTCACCGTGAAGGTGCTCGTAACCCAAGCCACGTCTCCCTCCTGCCGGACAAGAGCGCTTAGTTGTTTCCCGGGAACGGCGGCGGCATAGGTGATATCGGCTGCCAGATGTTCGGTCTGGTATTCGTCGCGCGTCTGCACGTGGCCGCCCTCGACGATCAAGGCTTCGGAGTCCAGGAGCTCGATCATGCGATCGGATTTCCCAGCGGCGAGCGCCTGATGAAACTCTTCCGCGATCCGCTTGATCGCCGCCGCGTCCGGCGCGGCCGTTTCGGCAAAAGAGTTGACCGCGGCAAGGAGCGCGAGACAGAGGATCGCGCTCTGGGTTAGCTGGCGAAGTGGAGTAGGCATATGTGCGTTAGGTAATGGTTATTTCTATCTCTTAACGATGAGAGACATGCCGCACTTCGGGCAGTCACCCGGTTTGGTCGAAATGACCTCAGGATGCATGGGGCAGCTGTAACCTCCCGCCACTCGCGCGTCCGCCCGCAGGCGCGGCGCTTCGATCCCATCGCGCTCCAGGTCCTGCTGGCTCGCGAGATCGGCCACTTCACCGGGCGGGTGTTTATACCAGCCGCCGTCGGCCGGGTAATCGGCCAGGTTCGGACGCACTTTCAGGATGGTGAACATCCCGCCCATGGTGATGTAATCGAACTGACCGGCACCACCGACCATCGGGATGCTGTTGCGCGGAACGCGCATGTTCATATCGCCCATCTCGCCCATGCCGTCCTGGCCCATCGTCATGTAGCCGGTAAGCTTGAGATCCTGGCGCATTTTCTGATCGAACTTCCCCGGTTTAACTCCGATCATGTTGGGGAAGTTATCGCCCATCTGGTTCATGACGTGGTGAGTCATGTGGCAGTGCATCGCCCAATCGCCCGGGGCATCAGCGATGAATTCGACCGCCCGGGTTTGCCCTACCGAAACCAGGACCGTTGTCTCTGGCCAGCGCCGCTCGGGCGGGATGGGGCCGCCGTCGGTTTCGGTCGTGAAGAAGCGATGCCCGTGGAGGTGAATCGGATGATGATCCATCGCGCTGAGGTTGCCAAAGCGAATGCGAACGCGTTCGTTTTGAGCAACGACGAGCGGAGCGGTGCCCGGAAAGGCCTTGGCATTCATGGTCAGGATATTGAAGTCGCGCATTTCGTTAGGATTGGGACGCGCTGTGCCGACCGGGACGGCCCATTCGCTCAGCATGATGGCGTAATCGCGGTCGACTTTTGGTCCTTGCGGACGGCGCGGATGGACGACGAACATTCCCATTAGTCCCATGGCCATCTGCGTCATCTCATCGTGGTGTGAGTGATACATGAAGGTGCCGTACTGCTTGAGCGTGTATTCGTAGCGGAAGGTTTCGCCCGGTTTGATCGCACGCTGGGTCAGGCCACCGACGCCATCCATCCCGTTAGGGAGAAAAAGGCCGTGCCAATGGATCGTGGTCGGTGCGGAGAGATTGTTCGTGACGTAGATGCGGATGTGATCGCCCTCGACCGCTTCGATGGTCGGTCCATGCACCTGGCCGTTATAACCCCAGAGGTTGCAGACCAAGCCGGGCGCAAACTCGTGCCGCACCTCGTCCACGGTCATGTGATAAACCTTGACGCCGCCGACCAGTTTCCACGGAAGGGCGGAGCCGTTCGGCGTGATGACCGGGGTATAATCGCGCCCAGCTACGGCGGGCGCAAAGGTTTCGCCGCTTTTGACGGTGACGGCATGAGCACCGTCATTCGGGAGTTGTTCGTTAGGACCAGCTTCCGCCGCGAAAGCTTCACGGCCGAGACCGCGGAGAAGGGTGGCGCTGCCGGCGAGAGCGCCGGCAGTGGTGAGGAATTTACGTCGATTTATCATAGGTGAGTCTGATGGTTGAAGAACTCGCTACTGTTTGACTTCTTTGAAAGATCCCGTCTGGCGCGAGCGCAGGCTGCCGCCGACGGCGCGTTCGAGCATGGCGCGCGCGATCCAGTAATCCCGCCAGGCCTCCGCGTAGCCGCGTTCGGCTTCGAGTTCGTTTTGTTTCACGACGAGGAGATCAGCCGGGCCGATCTGCATCGCATTGTATTGCAGCTGGGTAAAGGCGACCGCCTTGATTCGTTCCGGGAGGAGGATGTCGCGATAGAATTGCGTAACCTCGCGCTGTCCGTGGACTCGGGCGTTTGCTTCCCGGACCTCGGAGCGGATGTTGATCGCGGTCGCGGCGAAGCTGCTCTCGGCCTGTTCCAGCTGGGCGCGCAGTTTTGCGACTTGGCCCTGGCCCCAGTTAAAGATGGGAAGAGAGAGGCGCACCGTCGGACCGGTCACGACAGTGCGATCGGTATCGCGTTCGGAGCTGACGCCGAGCTCGAGCACGCCGAGGTAGCGATAGGTCCGGCTGAGCTTGAGCGAAGTGAGAAGGACGGAAAGGTTGGTGCGGGCGGCGGCAAGATCGAAACGCTGCTCGAGAGCGAGGGATTCGAGTCCGCTCCAGGGCACCTCGTAAGGCGGCAACGGCGGCAGGGAGCGGGCGGTTTCCCAACCGGTCTGCTCGCCGTACAAGCCGAGGAAGCGGTTCAGCCTTTCCCGATCGACCGCGAGTTGAAGCGAGATCCTAGCCACTTCGAGTCGTGACTGGCTATAGGTTGCCTGTTCGTTAGCCAGGTCGACATCGGGAATATTGCCCGCATCGTGCCGGCGCTGGGCTAGATCGACCGTCGCTTCATTCGTTCCCACGATGAGCTTGAGCCGATCGGCGAGCTGCTGATCGGCCTGGACAGTATACAGCGCTTCTTTGGTTTCAGCGATGAGCTGGAGGACCTCCGAGGCAACCCGCTGCTTGACCGCCTCTAATTGCGCCGCTGCCATGCGCAGGCGGAGCGGACGGACGAGGAGGTCGAGGAACTCCTGAGCCAGCCCAGCTTCCAGATTGGCAACGCCGCTGGTATTTGGGAAACGAGCCATGCCATCGAAAGAGGGATTGGCGAGGAGGCCGGCTTCGATCAGGTCCGCCTGGGAGATGCCAATTTCGGCCAGATTCGCCTGCAGTTCCTGGTTGTTGAGGAGCGCGATCTGCGCCGCGCTGGCGGCGGTCAGCGGGCGTTTGAGGAGCCGGGCAACAAGGGCCTGCACCCGCTCCCGCTGTTCCTCCGAGCGCACCCATTCCGCCCTTTGCCCGGTGCGCTGCCCGATCGCCTGCTCGACGTCCTTCTCGGGAGAGCGCTTCGGCGCGCCGGGGAGCGGGACCGGCGCGGCGCCCGCGAAGAGGAGGAAAACGACCACGCCCAGAGAAGCAGGGCGGAGGCGGAAAGCGGGCCGGTGCTTCATTGGTTCTCCTCCATCTTATTGTGCTCCACGGCGGTTTGTTTTTTGATCAGCGTCATTCCACAGATTGGGCAGTTGCCGGGCTTTGACTCTTTGATCTGGGCGTGCATCGGGCAGGTGTAAAACTGCGCCGGCGCCGTGTCGGTGCCGGGCGGGTTCGCTCGATGAGACGCACCCATTTCCGACTTCGCGTCTTCCATTTTCGAATGATCCATCCTCTCCATCTGGGAGTGATCCATGCCCCCATGCTGCATCATCATTCCGGCACCGGCGTCCGCGCCGGCGAGCCGGCGCTGGGTCCCGCGCGTGGTCTCATCGAGGCCGAGCGGCGGCAACTGGGGACGCGCCCCCTCCGCGGTCTTGAGACTGGCGGGATGGCCGGCCGTGAGCGGCGGCGGTTCGACCAAGGCGCAACCGGCCAGGGTGAGAAGGGCGAAGCAAGCGGCCGAAAGAGCAAGGGGTGAAACGCTATTTCGCATAAGGACGGAAGCGAGGCTGCGAACAGAGCCAGGTGGCGCGGAAGACCGCCCCCAAGGAAGCCTCTTCGCAGGAGAAGCGCACACTGTTCATCTGATTTTTCATTCTCTGGATTGGATTCTGATTTGCGTTGAGACGGGATAAAGGCCGGTCCCGGACCGAAAAGGTGAAATCGCGCCGGACCACGAAAACGCCGGACACGAAGACGACGAATTCGCGGAGCCTCCTTGGAGGCCGCGGGTTGCGTCAGGCGCAGAGAGGCGGAGCGTGCGCGAGGATGCTCCGCTGCAAAACAGTTTCCGCGAAGGTGCGGATTTCGGGAGGACCGGTATCGAGCTCGATAATCGGTGCCGCGAAGTGATCCAGAATCAGATCAAACGCCGCGGCCAGATACGGCTGGCTCACATAGAGGGTCGAATCATAGCTGGCGGAAATTTTGAGCGGAGCGGCCGACGCGACGAGCGATTTGCAGCAGGGCAACTCGCCCTGGCTCTGCTTCTTCTCCGGCTGCGAATGTCCCGGGCACGACTGCTGGGCTGGCTCGGCTACGAGAGGGCTTTTCAGCACGCTGGCCAGCGCACAATGATCGAACGCCACGAACCAGGCTGCCATCATCAGCAGCGCGGTGACCGTACGGGCAAGCTGCAATGGACGGCGCGATCTCACGACATACTTAGTCTCACAGGAGGCTGCCTCGTTCAAACTTTGTTCGCGTGGTCGGGGTTAGGCGGCCCGGCAACCCCTCTTCCGGCCCGCGAGGAGCCGGGGAAAAATCTTGCCGTGCGGCATCCTTTCCAGTATGCCGGGCGTAGCAAAATGCGCGGCAGATCTTTCTTTCCAGCCGAGGGAATTATCCCCGCCGAAATCCCTCTTACGCATTCGATCCGATTATCAACCACTGCATTTCATCCTCATGAGCACGATCAACACCGAAACCGCCGTCCGGGAACGTTACGCCGCAGGAGCCAAAGCCGCCGAGGCGAAGCTCTGCTGCCCGGTCGATTACAATCCGGAATACCTCAAAGTCATTCCGCAGGAAGTGATCGAGCGCGACTACGGCTGCGGTGATCCGAGCA
>JBBSLW010000085.1:0-11749 GCA_038233495.1 Chthoniobacterales bacterium
CGTAGTAATGGCGCGTGATCTTCACGGGCATCCGGGCTTCAACGTCACGATCGGTGCCCTTGAGCGCTTGCAGGCGTGTCACCTCGTCCTTGGAGTAGAAGCTGAGCATGTCCTCCGGCGCCTTCTCGTTGAAGAAGGGGCCGAGCCCACTGATAATTTCCCGCTCATAGCGGGCTTCTTCGACGCTCTCGAGAAACTTCTGCTCGCGTGCGGTGGGGACGTGGTGTTGTGGCTGTGTCATTGTTCGGGCTCCATTGCGGGGAAAGAATTAATGTCTATCGATCCGTTCCCCATTTCTACGCCCGAATCCCCAGCCTACAAAAACATTTTGTGGCGAAGGTCGATCGTGCGTCATCGACTCTGCAACTTTGCATGAACTCATTGATCGCAAAAGCGCAACGATGCCAGGTGCAAGTTCGCGGCCAGCGTAGTTTGAAGATTGCCGGAAACGTCCTAAGAGGCAGCGCGGCAAAGGATTTTTTCATGAACCGACACCCAATTTTTTTTGCGAAGCACTGCTCTGGTGTCGCGCCCTTCCCGCAAGAGTTCTGCAGGGTGTTCTAACTGCTGGAAAGAAAAAACAATCGAGGCGCGCGCGATGGATGAGCGGTTGAACGTTCGGCGACGCCGGCACAGGCTGCCTTTGATATTACGATCGAGCCAGAGCGGCAGATTGCGGGTTACGTGGCGAAACTCGAAAACGGAGATTCTTCCGAGCGCACCCGTGCGATTACGGCATTGCAAAGGCAGCCGGCGATCGCGCTCCGGGCCTTAAGAACTGCGCGTGAGACCGCAAATGACGATCAACGCTGGTGGATCGACGCCGCGATTCAGGAGATGGAGCGGCAGCGGTTGCGCGCGCCGCAGCAGGGTCCACAACGCTCTCCCCGCTAACGGCAGAGGACGCACTTGCCTTTGTCGGGCGGCGACGAAAACTATCGGCGATGAGCGGCTTTTTCGAGGAACTGAAACGCCGGAAAGTTTATCGGGTGGCGGTGGCGTATGTCATCGCCGCGGGTGGCATCATCCAGATGGCTTCCGCCGTCTTTCCCGCGTGGGATTTGCCGGAGTGGACGCTCCGCCTCACGATCGGGGCGCGAAGCAGCGCCGGCATGATCCGCTCCGTGGCATCCCCTGATTGCGTTCGCGGACTTGCGATGGGCCTTCCCCGATTGAATAGTTGTTGGCCCGCACTTTGCCCGCACGACGAGCGGAACTTCGAAATGCACAGGGCAAAGATGAGATCAACTGGATAAGAGATTATGGAACATGTTTACATTCTCGGCGCAGGCCGAACCGACTTTAAGCGCAACCTCAAAAAAGAAGGCAAGGCCTTGCGCGACGTGATCAAGGAAGCGGGCCGCAAAGCGCTCGACGACGCGAAGATCGACGCCTCCGAGATTCAAGCAGCGGCGGTCGGAAATTTCAACGCCGGACAATTCACGAAGCAGCTCCACCTCGGCGCTTTCGTCCCCGAGATCGACGAGAAACTGCACGGCATCCCGACCATGCACACCGAGGCGGCCTGCGCTTCCGGTTCGCTTTCCGTTCTCCTCGGTGCGCAATGGATCATGGGTGGTTTCCACGACGCAGTCCTCGTGGTCGGCGCGGAGCAACAAAAGACCATGTCCTCGCGCGACGGCTCTGATGTCCTCGGCGCGGCAGCGGATTTCGACGTCGAGCGGCCGGAATATGGCGACTTCATGTTCCCAAAATTGTTCGGCAAGATCGCGCAGATCTATATCGATAAGTACGGTGCGACGCCGGACGACTTGGCTGCGGTTGCTTATAAAAATTACGCTCACGCACGCCTGAATCCGCTCGCCCAGATGCGTGACGCGGATCTTACCTACAGCCACGCCTCACAGGTCTCAGAAAAAAATCCGAGCGTCGCGCCGCCCCTGCGTGTATCCGATTGCTCGCAGATCACCGATGGCGCCGCGGCCGTCGTCGTCGTTTCGGGCAAATATCTGGACAAGCATGGCATCGATAAGTCGAAGCTGCCGCAGCTCCTCGGGTTCGGACACACGACCGATTACCTCGCGCTGGAAAAGAAAGACGCCCCGACTTTCAGCACCGCGCGCAAAGCCGCGGAGAAAGCCTTCGGGATGGCGAACCTGAAGCCGCGCGACATGCACGGCGCGGAAGTGCACGATTGCTTTTCGATCACCGAGATCGTGGCCTACGAAATTCTTGGCCTGGCCGAGCCGGGCAAGGGCGCGGAGCTGGCCAAGAGCGGCGCGACCGCTCTCCCGCAGGCGCGGGGCGAACATACCACCGGTAAGTTCGACTTCGAGATTCCGGTCAACACCGGCGGCGGTTTGATCGGTGACGGTCACCCCGTGGGCGCAACCGGCGTGCGGTAGGTGGTCGACGCCTATCAACAGCTGACCAACCAGTCGGGCCCGCGCCAGATCAAGGACGCAAAGAAATTCCTCACCTTCAACATGGGCGGCAGCCTAACGACTTCCGTCGCCATGATCTGGGGGACAGACTAATCGGAACCCATTTGCGAGTCGCGCAACTTTTTGCCGGGGAGGGGTTCGCGCCATTTCCGAAGTCTGCCAGCGCGCCATATCCGCGTCCTTGGCTGCAGCGGAACGGATGTAGCAGCTACGGGCTGCAGAAACTGGACGAGCGGAAGCTCGTCCCTCCGGAGGGAATCGCTTCCGCGAGTCCACTATCTCACACGGCCGATTTCGATGTTAAGCTGCACAAAGCTGCAGCCTAACGAAGTGTCGGTCTGTGCCGGAACTTACTGAGACCGGGGCTAAGATCCCTGCCCACCGCTTCTTTCCAAAAAAAGATTGTCCCGCTGCTGCCAGCGCCGCTACGACCTGCCTTATTTGCCCCGGCGCTGGTTGGAGAGCAGCTTGGCGGCGGCCAGGGTGAGCGCGCCCATCACGACGGGGTTGCCCATTGCTTTCACAAACCAAGGCTTTTCGGCGACCGTCTTTCGCAGCGCGTCGGGATTATTCTTGCGTGCGTAATCGATCACGCGGGTTGCGTCCTGGTCGCTCATTTGCTGAGGGTTGGTCGAGCCGAGTCCCAGCATCCCCGCGAGGCCGGCGAGACCGCCGCCTAGCCCGCCGGCGCTGGCACCGCCAGCTCCGCTTTGCCCACCACCGCCAAGTGCGCCGAGCAAGCTGCCAAGCAGACTTTGCTTTTCCTGCGGAGGCGCCTGAGAAATCGCCCGGCTCGCCGCCTGATGAAACTGGTCGTCGGGCAATTTCCCCAGGTACTGGGTCGCGGCCTCGTGATAAGAGTGATTGTTGAAGTCGCCGTCTTCCGGCCGATCGGAAATGAAACGATCGTGATACTGCGCGGCGTCTCGATCATCGACGGTGCCACCGCCGCCGAAACGCTGCATGAAGTCATCTACTGTGTCAGCCATATGATTGTTAGTCTGTTTCTTGGTTCACTGCGAAAGCGAATTATCGCACTGGCGTATAGGTCATGTCCGCGGTCTGCGCATTGAGCTGAGCGGTGCCAATCTTGTGCGGCGGATTGGAGGGCGTATAGGCGATGACGGTCAAATCCTGGCCGGGGAATTCCCGCGCCATCTGCGTCAGGATCGAGCGCATCAGATCTGGAATCTTCGCCATCGGGACGCTGCGGTTGAGGATCAGTCCGAGCTCGTTCTGTTCGTTGAGCAGGGCCCGCTCGATGGTCGACCCCTGCGAATCGGCTCTGCGAATTCGGTTCAGGAATTCCACCTCGCGCTGGCGATCGGCGAGCGGCTGCGAGCGGGGCCGGTCGCGCGTGACTTGATCGGAAGGCGCGGCGGGAGGCGCCGAGACAGGAGCGTCGCAACCGGCCAGAAACAGGCTGCTGCCGAGCAAGGAAATTGCGGCCAAAACAGGAAGGTGCATCGGGTAGAAAGTGGAGTTTTAGCGCGAGCTATAGCTTTAAGCGGTGCGGCCTCTCACCAGGCGATAGATCACGAGAAGAATGATCGCTCCGATAGTCGACGCGATGAACCCGGCCGGTTGTCCCTCCCCATACCAATGCAGGGCGCGACCGAGGAAGCCGGCGAGAAAGGCGCCGGCAATGCCAAGCAGGATCGTAATGATAAAACCGCCGGGATCCTTCCCTGGCATAATTAATTTCGCGATTGCGCCTACGACGAGGCCGATGATCAGGGTCCAGATGATTGACATAATGTTGGTAGGGTTGTGAAGGCCTGGCTTGGTTCGAGTTATCCCTCGTCAAAGCATCGTCACGAGGACCCGTCGCGGTTGTGCAGAATTTATTTTTCTTCGGAGGTCGGACCCGGGCCACCGCGCTGAATCGTCGGGCCGCCGCACGGTGAACCGATCACGAGCGCGACACGCTCCGTTACTTACTCGGCGTGTAGACCGCTTTCTCGGTGGCACCGTCGAGCTGAGCGACTCCGACACGATGGGGGGGGACGGTGCCGGCGTAGGCGCCGACCGTTACCTCTTCCCTGGGGAATTCCCGAGCCATCTCCGCCATCACTTTCTGCATGAGATCGGGGATCTTATCCTCCGCCACGCTCGAAAAGAAGACGATGCCGAGCTGGCTCTCGCGATCGTTGAGGAGAGTGCGCGAGATCGCGTCATTGAACTCGTCGTTCTGACGAATACGATTGAGATAGTCCCAATGTCTCTGGATCGAGGGCGAAGCCTTCGCAGCGCGTGTCGCGCTCTCCTGTTGAGCGTCGGGAGCGGGCGGTTCCTCGGCCGGAGGCGTCTGATGGCAAGCCCCCAGCGCCAGTGCCGCGGTCGCGAGGAGTGCGCTGACCAATATGATCATCGCACTTCTACCTTTCGCCTTCTCGATCTTCATCCCGGTAAAGTAACGAAATATTTTCTGTTTCGCGAACCCGATCGCGCTTACATCCTTGGAGCGATGAGCACCCACGATTCCGAGGCCACGATGGCCGTCTTCCTCGACCTTGAAAACATTGCCCTCGGCGCGCATGACGCGCAGTTCCCGGCCTTTGACGTGCGCAAGGTGCTGGAACGCCTCCTCCTCAAAGGTCATATCGTGGTGAAAAAAGCGTATTGCGATTTCGATCGTTACAAGACCTTCAAGCGTGGCCTGCACGAGGCGGCTTTCGAGATGATCGAGATTCCGCACGTCCGGCAATCGGGCAAGAATTCGGCCGACATCCGGATGGTGGTGGATGCGCTCGATCTTTGTTACACCAAGAGCCATGTCGACACCTTCGTGATCATCAGTGGCGACTCGGATTTCTCGCCGCTGGTGAGCAAGTTACGTGAGAACGACAAGACCGTGATCGGCGTCGGGGTGAAGAAATCGACCTCCGATCTGTTCATCACGAATTGCGACGAATTCATCTACTACGACGATCTAGTGCGCTCCGAACCCGCGCGGCGCCGCGGCGGCAGCGGGAGCTCGGCCAAGGCCCCGGCCAAGGCGGCCGCCCCGGAAAAAAACCAAGGACCGCCGATCGAAGAAGCGCTCGACCTCCTCAACAACACGCTCGACGCCCTGCGCGCGGAGCGCGGGGAGGATTACGCGGTCCACGGCTCGCGGGTCAAGCAGGCGATCAAACGTCAGCATCCCGGCTTCAACGAGCGCGCCTACGGCTTTCGCACCTTCAGTGATCTCCTCCTCGAGGCGCAAAAGCGCGCCTTGCTGAAGCTGGGAAGTGATAAAAACGCCGGCGGTTACTTTATCTATCCGGGCGAGTGAGTTACGACGCTTCGGGCGATCTGCCGGCGGCCCGGCACCCCAGTAGAAACACGCGAATAAATCGCGAGATACGAAGTCTAACGTTACGTCGCTTCGTTCAACGCCCCCTCCGGCCTGGGAACGAAGCTCGCCGCATGGACAATCGAGTTTATCTCAAACGCTATCGCCTTTCGGTCGGCCGCAATGGCCTGCCGGTGGAATTGCATCGCGCGCCCACCTCCGTCACCTACCGTGCGCAGGAGATCGCCACGGGTCGGGAAGTCGCGCTGGAACGCGTCACCGCGGACACTTCGGATGCGGGATTTCGTGAGCTCCTCGAGAGCGAAGCGGCGGTCGCGAAAAAAATCAGCCAGCTCAACATTCCCGCGCTCTACGACTTCGGCTTCGAAGAAGGCGAGTTGATTTTCGTGACGGAACATTTTGATGGGCGCACCGCGGCCACCTGGGTGGGGGCGCGCGGCCCGCTCTCGACGGCGGCGACTTTGCGCGTCGCGCTTCAGGTCGTCGCGGCGATGGACGCGATGGCCTTTCATCGCATTTATCACCACGCGCTCAACCCGGATAATATCGTCTTTTTGAACGCCGAAACCGAAGCGCGCGATTGGCCGCCGCTCAAGGTTTTGCACTGGCTCGGAGTCGCACCGCTCTTCGCCGAGGCCGGCGATCCGCGTTTGGAGAGTGCCGCGCGTTTCGCCAGCCCCGAACAGCTTTATACCGGGAGGGTGGATGTTCGCTCCGAGGTCTACTCGTTAGGCTGCACAATGTGGTTTCTCCTGACCGGCGCGCCGCCGGTGCTGACGACCGAGCCGGGCGCGCGCGCGGGTTTGCCGGCGACGCGCGAACTCGACCATGTGCCCAAGATCGTGCGCCATCTTATTCTTCGAATGCTGCGTCCGGAACCGGACGAACGCCCGCAGGATCCGGTCGCGCTGAATGCCTTTCTCCAAACCTGCCTCGCGCGAGTCGAGCGCAAGGAAAAGGGCCGGCCTGGAGCCGCCGTTCCGTTCGTTGGGCAAGGCCAGAAGTTCAAGCGGGCTAGGAAACTGCCCTTCGCGCCGCGGCCGATGGCGCTGGCTGCGGGACTGGTTGCGCTTGCCTTGTTGGCTGCTTTTGCGGTCCCGCGGCTCATTGGCACGAAGAGCACTGCGCGCACGGAAAGCCGGTCCAATCAGGCTGCCCTCGCCAGTCGCAACGAGATGGCCCGCCTGCCGAAGCGGACCGCCACTGTCGTGACCCCGACGCATCCTAAAACTGAACCGCCGTCGAGTGACTCCGACCCGATCGTCGAGGTGCCGCGAGAATCCGCCGGAATCCCGGCCGGGGCTGTCGCCGGCGAACCGCAGCCGCCCGAAGAAGGCCCGAGCGAACAGGACAACGCTCCGGTCGTGGTGGAGAACGTTCCCCTAACGACCAGCCCGGAAGTTTCCGAAGCGTCGGCTGCGACCGCTCCCGCGCGGGAGAACGAGACGCCCGAAGCCAGCGCGTCGGCGCCGGCAGTCGTCGCGAAAAACCCGCCGCCACCGGTAGAGGAAAATGCCCCGCCGGCCAGCACGACCGCGGAAAGCGCGCCAATCGTAACGGCCAGGAACGAGCCGAGCCGGACAACCAGTTTGCAGGACACGATTGCCTCCGCAGCTCCCCTAACGAACCAGGCGCCTGGCGCCCAACCCGAGGAGCAGGACGAGACGAGCGCAGATCCGGCGGCCATGACTGAGGACGAGAGCAACCAGATCGCGGCGGACGATTCTCAGTCTGCCGCGAGCATCGAAGAGGCCGCTCCGGCCAAAAAATCGCCGGCGGTGGCGGCAGCGAGTGCGACACCAGCGGTGAAAAAATCCCGTTCCGCCGCGGTCGCGAAAGGCCGCGTCAAGCCGAAGACCAAGGCGCCTTCCGTCGCGCGGAAATCAAACAACAAGACTCCCTCTCGCAAACGCGTCGCGACCAGCGCCGTTCCTCGCGCGCAGAAACTTCCCGAGCTGCATTTCGGCTCAAGCCGCGCGGAACTTGTTGGGACAACGCGGAGCGGCCAATGGATTCTCTCGGTCAAGTCAACGGGCAAGAAGGTCATCGTCCCGCCGCCGCCGGGTTTCGTGCAGAAGTAGGCTCGACCATTTCCCCTAACGCTTCCGCCGCGATCTCGAAGGAGCGCAGCCGCGCCGCGTGATCGTAAATTTGCGCCGTGGCGATGATCTCGTCCGCGCTCGTTTCCGTGCGCAACTCCTCCAGTCGTTTCCGTACCGTGGCCGGCGCGCCGACTGCCGCGAAGCGTGTGCGCTGCTGCACCGCCGCTCTTTCGGCAGCGCTCCAGCGGCCTTCCATCGTCTCGACCGGTGGTGGCAATTTGCCGGGCCGACCGCGCACCATGCTGAGGAACTGGAGCTGCGAGGAAGTGAAAAGGCGTTCCGCTTCCGCATCGGTCTCCGCCGCAAACACGCCCACGCCGATCATGGCGTGCGGCCGGTCGAGATCCGCGGACGGTTTAAAATGTTCCCGGTAAAGCGCGAGCGCGACCTCGAGATACTCCGGCGCAAAATGCGAGGCGAAAGCGAACGGCAGCCCGAGCTCGGCCGCAAGCCGTGCGCTGAAATCGCTCGAGCCTAACAAATAGAGCGGCACCCTCGCGCCCGCGCCCGGCACGGCCTGCAAGGCTTGCCCGGGCATCGCCGGCTCGAGATAGGATTGCAGCTCGAGCACGTCCTGCGGAAAGGTGTCGCCGCTGCTCCCGAGATGGCGCCGCATCGCGCGAGCCGTCAGTTGATCGCTGCCCGGCGCGCGGCCGAGCCCGAGATCGATCCGCCCGGGGTAGAGCGCGTCGAGCGTTCCGAACTGTTCCGCGATCACGAGCGGGGCGTGGTTAGGCAACATGATCCCGCCGGCGCCGACCCGGATCCGCTTCGTGCCGCCGGCGACGTGACCGATCACGACGGAAGTCGCGGCGCTCGCGATCCCGGGAAGGTTGTGATGTTCCGCCAGCCAGAAGCGATGGTAGCCCCATTCCTCGGCATAACGGGCGAGATCGAGGGTGTTGCGAAAAGCGAGCGCGGCATCGCCGCCTTCGATGACCGGGGCAAGATCGAGCAGGGAAAAATATTTCATCGCTAAAGCAACTTAACGCGACCGAAGCCGGCGTCATCCCCTGGCGCCTTCCAATGCCGGTGCGCACGCGTGTTATATTCCTCGATGGAATACATCCGCCTCGGAAAATCCGGCCTCAGAGTCTCTCGCGTCTGCCTTGGCTGCATGACCTACGGTGTCCCGGAACGCGGCAGTCACCCGTGGAGCTTGAATGAAGAACAAAGCCGGCCGTTCCTCGCCCGCGCCCTCGATCTCGGGATCAATTTTTTCGACACCGCCAACGCCTACTCCGACGGCACGAGCGAAGAAATCGTGGGGCGCGCCTTGCGCGAGCTAGGCCGGCGCGACGAGCTCGTCGTGGCGACAAAAGTCTTTTTCCCCTGGCGCGAAGGCCCGAATACCGGCGGCCTTTCGCGCAAGGCGATCCTAAGCGCGATCGACGACAGCCTGCAACGGCTCGGAATGGATTACGTCGATCTTTATCAAATCCATCGCTGGGATTATGAGACGCCGATCGAGGAAACACTCGAAGCGCTCCACGACGTCGTGAAAGCGGGCAAGGCGCGCTACATCGGCGCGTCCTCCATGTATGCCTGGCAGCTCTGCCATTCGCTCCATCTCGCCGAGCGCCACGGCTGGACGCGCTTCGTCTCGATGCAGCCGCATTACAACCTGCTCTACCGCGAGGAAGAGCGGGAAATGCTCCCGCTCTGCGAGGCCGAGGGCATCGGGGTGATCCCGTGGAGTCCGCTCGCGCGCGGTCACCTCGCGCGGCCCTGGGGCGAGCAGGGCGGCGGGCGCGCCGCGACCGATGAATACGGCAAGACCCTCTACCAGGGCCAGGCCGAGGCCGACCGCCAGGTCGTCGATCGTCTCGGAAAACTCTCCGAGACGAAAGGCGTGCCGCGCGCCCAGCTCGCGCTCGCCTGGATGTTGCAGAAGACGGCCGTGACCGCGCCGATCATCGGCGCATCAAAGATGAGCCACCTCGACGACGCCGTCGCCGCGCTCGCGGTGAAGCTCAAGCCTAACGAGATCGCGGCGCTCGAAGAGCCGTACGTTCCGCATCCCGTGCTCGGGTTTTCCTGAAGCTGGAGCGAGTGAAAGTGGAGCCGACGTCGCTCGCGCATGTAGCCGTTTCGCTGTGCGGAACGTGAGAGAGAGCGTGAATTGCAGGCGAAGCGCCCCTCTCGCGTCGCTCACAGGGCGACGGCTACAAGGAGCCCCGCGTCTCGCAGAGCGGGGATCGTGGTTGTAGCCGTTTCGCTATGCGAAACGTGAGAGAGAGCGTGGATTGCAAGCGCAGCATCCCCCTCGCGTCTCGGCTACAAGGAGCCCGCGCCTCCGTTTGCGCAAATACCGCTTTCCGCATTGGTAGGGCTCTCGTAAATTCTTCGCATGGAATCCTTCTACCTTCTTGGCGTCGCCGTCCTCGGCGTCATCGCTCTCGTTCTTGCGATTGTTCTCTTCAATTTCTTCGGGCTCTGGCTCCGCGCCCGCATCGCCAACGCCCCTGTCGGAATCGGCAAAATGGTCGGGATGCGTCTGCGCAAAGTGCCCGTCGGCCTGATCGTCGATAACCGCATCACCGCGGTCAAAGCCGGCATCGAGATCCCGAGCGATCCGCTCGAGGCGCATTACCTCGCGGGCGGCGACGTCGGCCACGTCATTCTCGCCCTCATCGCGGCCGACAAGGCCGGCATTTCGCTCGATTTTAACCGCGCCTGCGCGATCGACCTCGCGACGAAAGGCACCGGCAAAACCGTCCTCGAAGCCGTCCGCACCAGCATTAATCCCAAGATCATCGACGTGCCGAGCGCCGCGATGGGCCGCACCACGATCGACGGCGTGGCCAAGGACGGCATCGGCGTGAAGGTCAAAGCCCGCGTCACCGTCCGCTCGCACCTCGACCGCTTTGTGGGCGGCGCGACCGAGGAAACAATCATCGCGCGAGTGGGCGAGGGGATCGTGACCTCGATCGGCTCGGCCGACACTTACAAGGATGTCCTGGAAAACCCCGACCGCATTTCCAAGCTCGTCCTGCACAAGGGACTCGATAGCGGCACCGCCTTCGAGATTCTCTCGATCGATATCGCGGACGTCGACATCGGCGACAACATCGGCGCGAAACTGCAAACCGAGCAGGCCGATGCCGACAAGCGCGTCGCCCAAGCCAAAGCCGAAGTGCGCCGCGCCGCGGCTGTCGCGGTCGAGCAGGAAATGCGCGCCAAGACCCAGGAGATGCGAGCTAAAGTCGTGGAAGCCGAGTCCCTCGTCCCGCAGGCGATGGCCGATGCTTTTCGTTCTGGCAACTTCGGCATCATGGATTACGTGCGAATGAAAAACGTCCAGGCCGACACGACGATGAGGGAATCGATCGGGGGCGAGAAACCGACGCCGGAAGGAACGTGAAGCATGAGTGACGAATGACGGGCTTTGAAACGATCGCGATGATCATATGAATGACACGATCATTTTCCTCGTCCTCGCCGGGCTCGCCCTGATCTTCAAGTGGCTCACGCGCGAAGGATCGGAGGAGACGAAAAGACCGGACGGGCAGCAGCCTAACGAAACCGCTGCCCCGCCGCGGCCGCCGGCGGAGAGCGAACAGGAACGGGTCCGCCGTTTCCTCGAGGCGCTCGGCGTGCCGGCCGGCACCGATGTCCCGCCGCCGATCCAGCGGCGCCGGCGGGCCACGCCCGCCGACCCGTCTGCGCAAAAACCGAAGACGAAGCGCACCTGGGCCCAGCCCCTGCCGCCGCTCGTCACCACCCCGGAAGACCCGTCTTCGCCGGTCGAGACCATGCCGCCGCCGCTGGTTACAGTCGAAGAAGCGCCTCCCCCGTTCCTCATCCCGACCCCGCTCGCGCCCCTCGCGCCAACGCGCCCGGCGCTGGCGAAACGAGCCGCCCCGGCCACGTCGTTAGGCGCAATGCTCCGCGCTCCCGGGAGCGCGCGGCGCGCCATCCTCCTGCGCGAGATCCTCGGCCCC
>JBBSLW010000086.1:0-11729 GCA_038233495.1 Chthoniobacterales bacterium
AACGTGCTGCGCTGTGACGACGCGTTCGGCGTGATCGTGATGCATGAACTGGAGAAATCGCTCGAGGTCGAGGGCGTGGAATATTTTGAGAGCGGCATCGCCGGCATTTCGCTCGTGCAAAAGCTGATGGATGGCTTCGACGCCCTTATCATCATCGACGCGCTCGATCGCGGCGCGCCGCCGGGAAAAGTCTTCGTGCTCGAGCCCGACGCCGAATCGCTCCGCCAGCCGCCCAGCCGCCACGAAGCGACCGATCTCCACCAGGCTGATCCCGAGGTCGTGCTGCGCATGGCCACGGCGCTCAACACACTCCCGCCGCGCGCCTGGATTGTCGGTTGTCAGGCGCAGGACTGCGATGCGCTCGGCGCGCCGTTGACCGAAGCCGTCGCGCGCGCCGTGCCCATCGCCGTTGATCGCATCCGAGGAATCGTGAAAGCATTGCAAGGCAAGCCTTGCAACGCCGCGCCTTAGTTTTGGATCACTGGCCGACGCGCACGACCGACCGGAGCCTCACCTGTCAGCCGCAGTTGTGACGCCGGACACGCCGGCGACCAACAGGGCGCCTTTGATCGAGTTTGCCAAATCTTTCGCCGCACCACGTCCCCAGTAATGCAAGAACATGATACGCGGGGTTTCGTGGGTCATGTGGTTATGAATCGCCACGATATTGATGCCCGCGTTGCGTAACGTTTTTATAACGGGCTGCAGTTCGTCCTCGGTCATCGCGAAGTCGCCATCGACCAGCGCGTTGTCGTCGCTGCCCGCGAAGGCCGCCCAGGTGTTTACGCCGATCGCCTTTCCGATCTCCATTCCATGCATCCGCGATTTTTTGCCGATGGCGAACTTGGCCATTCCGTCCTTTGCCTCACCTTTCATCCCGAAAATCTCGTTCAGTGGCGCGAGCGTGATCGAGTTCTTCTCGGGCATGGGCTTGGCGCCAAAGGTGGTTTGCGGCTTCGCGTTTGCCGCCCGCACTTCTTTGATCTTGTCGTACATTTTGCGCACGGCGGAGGCGAGCGTATCGACGCGACCTTCGCCGCCAATGTGCATGAAGAACACCTTCGGCTCATCGAAGAAGAAGTGGTTATGCAATGCCGTCACTTTCAGTCCGTTTTCGAGCGCAACGGACATGACGGGGTTGACTTCATCTCGAAACAGGACCGTGTCGCCCATCACCATGGCCTTCTCGTTGGTGCCCTGAAAAGCGGCCCACGTGCCAAGGCCCATGAACGGCGGCATGGTCCAGCCATCGACCGATACCGGCACGTCGTCGCGCGGAAAGCTGAGTTTATAGACGCCCTCCGCCTGATTCATTTTGCCTTTCAAACCGGTGAGTTCATCGATTTTGGCGGTGTCAAGATCGGTCGCAGACGCGCTCATCGATAGGAGCGCAACGTTGAGCGCGATCGCAAGAACTGATACTGTTGGTTTCATATTAATTGGTTGATTGATTGCGCCAGAGTTGATGCGCGCCGCCCTGGAGCTGGGTCGCTCCAGGCACGGCTCGCATCGCCGAGCTGGTTAGTCCCCGTCCTTGTCGCCTTTTTCCTTGTCCTCTTTTTTCTCGTCGTGCCGGCTTACCACTTTTCCATCGGCACTGACTTCGACGCCCATCTCTTTGCCGTTCTTTTTAATGACGGCTTCGTAGTTATCCTCCTCCTTTTCGATTCGGACGATTTTGCCGCCCGCGGCTTCTTCCTTGAATGTCTTCTGCACCGCTGCGGGCACATCGGACATCTTCATCGTTTCTTCTTTTTCTTCCTCGGCGGAGAGCGGCGTCCAGGCGCCGAGCGTGAGGACGGCTGCCACCGTGATTACTGGTATTATGTGTTTCATGTTTTGTGTTTGGTTGAGAGGCGCACAGGCGCCTCGGGTTGTTATTTCGCCAGCGAACAGCGGCTTGGTTGTCGCTGTCCCCGAGCAAAAATCCTGAATGTGTTGTCATGGGTTTATGGAGTTAGAAAGTGCTTCAACAAAAGTCCGACGAGGCCGCTGCCGATGACCACCGCGATCACGTCCCATTTCCACTTCATCATGCCGATGAATGCGACGACTCCGACGGCAAGGGCAACCCAATCGAAGGCGCCATGACCAGGAAAGAGCGCGTGGAGGCCGAACCAAACGGCGAGATTCATGACCACCCCGACGATGGCGGCAGTCACGGCGGAGAGTGTGGTCGTTAGGCGCGCGTTGCCGCGTAACTGCTCGATGTGCGGTCCGCCGAGAAAAATCCAAAGAAAGCAGGGCGTGAACGTGGCCCAGGTTGTAATCAGTGCGCCCAAAGTCGCGGCCAAGACCTGATTCATGCCGCCATGCTGGACCCAACCGCCCATGAAGCCCACAAACTGTACGACCATGATCAACGGGCCAGGCGTTGTTTCTGCGAGCCCGAGTCCATCCATCATCTGGCCGGGCTGGAGCCAGCCGTAATGATCTACGGCTTGCTGCGCGACATATGGCAACACCGCATAGGCGCCGCCGAAAGTGACGACGGCCGCCTTGCTAAAGAAGACGCCTTCTTTAAAAAGCACGCCATCCCAGCCCTGCCACAATCCGAGGAGCAAAGTCGGCAGTAGCCAGAGTGTGAGGCAGACAACCGCTACCTTGATTGCTCGCGAGAATGAAGGCCGCGTGTGTTCCGGCGATTCCGTTTCGTCGCCTAACACAGAAGCATCAGCCGAATCAGCCGGCCCATGTCCACCGATGACCAAGAATTTATCTCGCCAAAGTTTTCCGCCGACGAAGCCGATCAGTGCGGCGACGAGAATGATGACAGGAAAGGGAACCTTGAAGAAGAAGATCGCGACAAAGGCGAGCGCGGCCAGACTCCACATCACCGAATTCTTGAGCGCCTTTCTGCCAAGGCGAATGACCGCCGCGGCAACGATCGCCATCACCGCCGGCTTCAATCCGTAAAACACTGCGGCGATCCACGGAATGTTTCCATAGGCCGCATAGACGAAGCTCAATCCCCACAAGACGAAGATCGACGGGATGACAAAGAAGGCGCCGGCGACGATCCCGCCCCAGGTTTTGTGCAGGAGCCACCCGATATAGATCGCCAGTTGCTGTGCCTCTGGTCCGGGAAGCAACATGCAGAAGTTCAGCGCATGCAGAAAACGCGATTGGCTGATCCATTTCTTTTTTTCCACCAGCTCCGTCTGCATGATCGCGATCTGGCCGGTCGGTCCGCCGAAGCTGATCAAGCCAAGCTTTACCCAAAACCGTAGAGCTTCCGCGAAGCTAGGATGCGCCACCGTTGTCCTTGGCGCAGCATTCTTCTCGACCGTTTGTGTTGCCGTCATTTGCGCACGCTGACGTGCAGCGCGTCGAAGCACGCGAAGCCCTTCTCGAGAATTTCGTCGTCGCCGAGGCCTAGTTTTCCCCAGCCGATAAACATTCGTTGGAACCCGAGACATTCCTGCCGGTGGAATTTGTCGTCCTCCAGATCAGCATCGTGAATCATTTCCCCAATGATTTGTGCGCCTTTGTCGTCGATCGCAAAGCGCTTAAGAAGCGTCTCAAAGGTGCAGTCTTCGCCGTGGTGCGTGAATTCCACGTCAAGCATGTCGTAGGGAAGTGCTTTCGGATATTTCGCTGGCGATGCGGCAAAGACGAACGTCGCCTTCGGGTCGACAAACGTGTGGATCAGCCAGGCCGAACCGACCCGGTCGATCTCTGGCCGCGGACGTGTCAGCCACGTTTTCCCGCTGTAATCCTTCGCGCTCAATCGCGGAGCGGCGGAAATCTTTTCGGCATGCAGATTCTCTGCTTTCTGAAGGAGCGTTTCCACATCGTGCGCCCGTGGCGAATCGAAAAAGTCGATCTCTCTCAGCTCGGCAAACCGCGCTCTGAACTTCTCCACCCCGACGGAAAACAACTCAGTTTTTCGCTTCCGATTCTGCCTCAGGAGTTCGTTCACGGACGCAATCAAATCCTGGTAGTCGGCGGCGCGAGCTTCCTTGAACAGAGCCACCACCGCCTCGCTGCTCAGGTTTTCGATCTCGGATACTCGAATCAATGTGGCGTCACCGCCCCCGTCGCGAATTTGTTGCGCGAGCCATTGAAACCTCTCGAAATGTGCCGCTGTATCCGGCAGCAGATAGGCGGAAGTTTTGAGCGAAAGCGCGCCAAATTTTTTCAGCCGGCGCCAAAGATTGACGCGCTGGCTGCTCTTTGTGGTGGGCAACTCATAGAGCAGCAAAATCCATTTCGGAGCGGTCATTGACATAGTTGCTACTGCAAAGTTACATCTGTTGCAAACGATGAAATGATCATACGCAGCCCGCCGCACGCTTGGATTGTTCGATGCCAGGCGCAGGACTGCGATGCGCTCGGCGCGCCGGTGACGGAGGCGGCTGCGCGCCGTGCCGATCGCCATTGATCGGATCCGGCAAATCGTGCACACTCTACAAAGGAAACCGCCTGTGAACCCGCCCGATAATTCCGAAAACACGCCGAAGGAAGGCATCGCCGCGACCGACGAGATTCTGCAGGTCATGTACTGGCTGCGCGGCGAGAACATCGCGCAGGACGTGGCGGCGCCGGAACTGGCGCGTTGGGTGGCGTTGGAGCCGGCGCAGATTTCGCCACTGCTCGAAGGTTTGGTCGAGTCCGGCCTGGTCGAGTACGTGCCGGATCGCGAGGTGCGCTATCGCCTCACGAGTTCCGGCGCGTTCGAAGGCGGGCGCCGTTTTGCCGATGAATTCGCCGAGATGATCAAGCCGGGCCACTACGAGTGCAGCGACCCGAATTGCGATTGCCGCCAGTCGGGTAACCCGGCGGATTGCGTGCACCAGCATTGACCATGAAAAAGCTCCTGCTCCTTTCTTTCCTCCTCGTCACCACGCTCGCGCAGGCGCAGGAACTCACGCCCGAACAACTGGTCGAAAAATCGATCGCGCACGCCGGCGGCTGGGATGCCTGGATGAAGACGCGCTCGATCCAATTCCGCAAAACAATTGTGCGCTATGAGCCCGACGGGAAAGTGAAGGAGACGCGAGTGCAGTATCACAAATATCTCCTTCATCCGTCGCCCATGATGCGGATCGATTGGGAAATGAACGGCTCCAAAGGCGTCATGATCAACGACGGCCGGAACGCGAAAAAGTATGCGAACGGGAAAGAACTGACAGCGCAGGAAGAGATCAACGCCGCGCGTGGGAACACCTTCGGTTCGCACTACGTATTCTGCATGCCGTTCAAGTTGCGCGATGACGGGACCAACCTGGCCGACGGCGGCAAGATGACACTTGAGGACGGAACCGTGGTGCAAAAAATTCGGACGACCTACGAAAAAGGCGCGGGCGACGCCGGCGGGATGCACACCTGGACTTACATGTTCGATCCACAAACCGGCCGCCTTGCTGCCAACCATCTCGAATATGCTCCGGGTAAATTCGATTGGACCGAATACTTCGACGAGAAGCCCATCGGCGGCATGCTGCTCTCGACCAAACGTGTCGGCTACGGCGCGGATGCCAACGGCAAAGTCGGGCCGAAGCGTTCCGAGACGACCTACGACGAAATCCAGGTCAACGTCGATTTCCCGAAAGACACCTTCAAGTTTTTAAAATAAACCTTCCCGCCAATGGGAACCGACGAACGCAAACCAAAACCGTCCCCCAAGGTCCCGCCGGCGATGGACACGGACATGCGCCTGGCCGCGACGGATGAGATTCTGCAGGTGATGTATTGGCTGCGCGGGGAAAAAATCGCGCAGGAAGTCGCGCCGGACGATCTGGCGAAATGGCTCGGTATCGAAAAACGCCGGATCGGCCCTCTCCTGACGCAGTTGCTCGGCGCGCGTCTGGTGGATCGTGTCGTGGTGGACAGCGGGATCGAGGAAGGCGTCCCGCGCTTTCGCCTCACCCGCGCGGGGATCGAGGAAGGCCGGCGGCGCTTCGCCGACGAGTTCGCGGATTTCACCAAACCGGGGCACTTCGAGCACAGCGACCCGGCCTGTGATTGCGAAGATGTAGCGCGTTTTAGTGTCTCACTAAAGAAAAGCCTCTTCCGGCAGCTCGACGAAATGATCGAGGAAAAAGGCTACGAAAACCGGTCGCTCGCCATCTCCGACATGATCCGCGATCAACTGGTCGCGCACTGGCAGGAGGTAGGAGAATTGGAGGCCGTGGGCACGATCATGCTCGCCTACGATCCGCGCGATGCGCAGACCTGTGCCATCCTGACCGAGCTGCAGGAGCAGTATCTCTCCAACATCGTCTCCAGCCTGCGCGTTCAAGTGGAGCAACGCGGCTGGATCGAAATTCTGGTTGTGCGCGGCCATGCAACGGAGCTCAAAGCCTTGGCCAACCGACTCATTGGGGCGAAGGGCGTGAAGCACGGCAAGCTCTCCCTGACAGTGACGCCTGACGACCTCGCTGGTTAGGCGAAAACGCCCTTCGTTGGGGCGGTCGGGCAGCCGTTTCAGCTAAAAGGGCTGCGTCGAGATCTTTTCTTGTTGACCCCCGTAGTACGGATCTTTAATCCGTAAGACCAAATCGCTTCTTAACCAAGAGTCCGTCCAGATTGGTGACGGGCCACACCGGAGAATTATGTCATGACTCGTACTGCTCTCACCTTCTGCTTGCTCGCGGGGTTCCCGGCTTTTTTGCCAGATCGCTTGTTCGCGCAAGATGCCGTCTCCGTTCCGAACGAATCGTTGTGACGGGAGCGGAGGTCGTGGAAACCAACCCCTACACCTGCCTGCAGCTCGACGTAAAACCGGCTGCCTGGGTCAAGATCACCGGCGGATTTCGCTACGATCATTTCTTCTACGACATCGCGGACAACTTCCGCGGCTTGAACGTCTCGCCGGACGCCGGCTTCATCAGCCCGCGCGCCGGCATTAGCATTTCTCCCGTCAGGGGATGGACTTCTTCCACAACTACGGCAAAGGCTTCCGTCCGCCGAGCGCGATCACAGAGTTGGGTCTGGACCCAAATCTCGAATCCGCCGAAAATGAGACGATTGAAATGGGGGTGCAATACAACTCGGCCGACGGCGTCTGGCATCTCCTCGGCGACCCTGTCGGCGATGCAGCGCTGGGAAGGACCGAAGCCGCTCAACACGACGAACAGTCTCTCGACCAAAACCTATTCGCGCGTCGATGTCCGCCTCTCCTACACGAACGCAAAGTGGCGTGGGGCGAGTACTTTTTAGCATGATCATCTATCCCGATCGGCGTTACGAAGAAACCGCTTTTCTTTTCGGGAACACCGTTGGGGACTCACCCAAAGCGCCCTTCACCGTCCAAGGCGGCTTTTTTTGTTCCGCTCTAAGGCAAAGAAACGGGACGGCAAGGCGCTGGCCCCCTTTTGCCTAACGAACCCGTCACAATAAATTGAAATAATACGGAAAGAGCCGTAGATAGTACCGCTCCACTCGTCGCCATGAACTAAACGCCAATGGATAAATCCATCACCAAGGAATTCCAGGAACGGCTCGGCCGGGTGGAGGAATTAATTGCGGCGCTGGAGTGCGCACCCGATCCCGCGATGCGGGAGCAGGCTCGTGAGTTGATCCAGTCCCTGCTCGATCTGCATGGCACCGGGATCGAGCGCATCCTGAGCGTGGTTTACGATTCCGGTATCGGCGGCTCGGCCGTGATCGATGAGCTGAGCCGCGATCAACTCGTCTCCGGTTTGCTCCTTTTGCATGGATTGCATCCGCTCGATCTCGAGACGCGCGTGCGCAACGCGATCGAGGAAGTAAAACCGCGGCTCGGCCTACACGGTGGGAGCGTGGATCTGCTCGGGGTCACGGCGGAGGGCCGGGTGCAGCTCAAGCTCCAGGGAAATTGTCATGAATGTCCATCGTCGCGGTTGACGCTGCGTTTCTCGATCGAGGAAGCGCTCTACGCCGCCGCTCCGGATTTGACCGGCCTCGATGTGGAGGGCCTGCCGGAAGAAAAAGCACCGGACGCGCCTAACGAATCCGCGCCGGCGCCGAAGTTTACCGATTGTCCCCTCCCGAACGGAAGCAGCCAAACGGCCGCAGCAGCAGGAGCAACCATATGAACAAACCACCACAACCAGTGCACATCCCGGGCAATCCCAAGGGCGAAGAACTAGCGCTCGACAATCACGAGCCGGGCCGCGGCCATGGCGGGAAGAGTTACACCACGGCGCGCGACGCCACCGGGATCAACCCGGAAGCGCGCGGGCCGATTCATCCCGACATGCCGAGCCTGCAGCCTGCCTAAGGGCTGTCTTCGGTTCCATCGACGCAGCGTGGCGCGCGGACCGGCTGAAACCGGCCGCGCGGCGCACTGTCTTTTCTCTCTGATGAGATCATCCTCGTTCGCGACTCTGCGCCGTTTCGCTGGCCCGCCGAAGAACGACGGCGCCCGGCCCCCTGCGCCGCCCGCGCCGGAAGTGGAACAGTGTGAGCTCTGCAGCCTCCGGCTGCCGCCGACTCATCGACACATGCTGGAGATGGCGACCAGGAGAATCGTCTGTTCGTGCGGTCCGTGCACGTTGCTCTTCGAAAAGGAAGAGGCGGCCAAATTCAAGCCCATCCCGCGCGATTCGCGCCCGTTGCCGGATTTCCAGATGAGCGATCTGGAATGGGAAGGGCTTTCGCTCCCGATCAGTCTCGCCTTCTTTTTCTACGACACGCCTAACAAAAAGATGGCGGCCTATTACCCGAGTCCCGCGGGCGCGACAGAATCGCTTCTCCCCTTGACCGCGTGGGAAGCGCTCGTCACGGCCAACCCAGTCCTGAACAAGTTACAGCCGGATGTGGAAACGCTCCTCGTCAATCGCACCCACGAGACCCGCGAATATTTCAGCGCGCCGATCGACGTCTGCTTCGAGCTCGTCGGCCTGATCCGGGTGCATTGGCGCGGATTCTCCGGCGGGGACGAAGTCTGGACCGCGATCAACGGATTTTTCGACCGGCTGAAGGAACGCTAATGCCGGATCTCGACTTCAAGGTTTTGGGCGTGGAAGCCGCGAACTACGGCATCGTGCCGCTGCTGCATTTCAAGCTTGAGATTACCAACCAGCCGCCGGAGCAAACGGTGCAAAGCGTCATGCTCCAGGCGCAGATCCAGATTCATCCCACGCTCCGGGCCTACGAAGCGGAGGAGAAGGAAAAACTGGGCGAACTTTTCGGGACCCCGGATCGCTGGGGTCAGACGCTGCGTGCGCGCTTGTGGACGCACGCGGGCGTGAACGTGCGCTCGTTTACCGGGCGAACGGAAGAAAATTTGGCCGTGCCCTGCACCTTCGATTTGAATGTCTCGGCCACGAAATATTTTTACGCGCTGGAAGGGGGCGAAGTGCCGCTGCTCTTCCTCTTCAGCGGGACGATTTTTTACCAAGGCGAAGACGAGCGTCTGCAAATCCAGCAGGTGTCCTGGAACAAGGAGTGCATCTACCGGCTGCCGATCACGGTTTGGAAGGAGATGATGGACCAGCATTATCCGAACACGGCCTTTCTCTCGCTCCAGCGCGATCTTTTCGAGCAGCTTTACGCCTTCCGCCGCCGCGAAGGCCTGGCCGATTGGAACCAGACGATCGCCCGATTGCTCGGCCCGCCTAACGAACCAAATTCCACCGGATCGGACGAGGAGGCCGCCGCTCCCGTCTTGCAGTCATGAATACCGCGCTCGTCGAGAAAGTGGTCAACGCGGTTCTCTACGAGGGCTACATTCTTTATCCGTATCGGGCGTCGTCGAAAAAGAACCGCGAGCGCTTCACCTTTGGCCGCGTTTACCCGGAAGACTACAGCGTCGCGCAACACGACGCGGAACCCTGCGCGATGCAGACCGAATGTCTCGTGCGCAATGAATCGAAGGACGCCGTGGTGAAGATCAGTCTCCGCTTCCTCCATCCGATGGCGCGCGAGGTCGGGATGCTGCGCGAGCCGGTCGCCGAGATGCCGGCCAGAGGGGCGCCGGATTTTGAAGTGGTCCCGGATTTCCAGGCCGGGGAGCAGCTCTATCAGACCTGGCAGGAAGTGGTGGAACAAAAGGTTGAGGTGCCCGCGTTCCCTTTGCGCGAGGCCTGGCAGACCGCGCATCAATTCCAGTTCCCGTCGTCGAGCGCGATCGAGCCGATTCGGAGCGACGACGGCAGGATCAACGCCGTGCTCGTGCGCCGGCAGGACGCCGTTCGCGGGACCGTCGAAGTCATTGTCGCGCCGATCGACGACACCGTTTTCAAAGTCACGGTGCGCGTCCTGAATCAAACTCCCGTCCCGCCTAACGAGATCGAAAACCAGAGTGCCATCATCATGCGCACCTTCACCTCGACGCACACCATCCTGCACGCGGAAGGCGGAGAATGGCTTTCCCTGACCGATCCGCCGTCGGCTTACGCGGAGACGGCGGCGGCCTGCAAAAATATCCACACCTGGCCCGTCCTGGTAGGCGAGAACAACGAGCGCGATGCGATGCTCTCTTCCCCGATCATTCTCTATGATTACCCGCAGATCGCGCCCGAGAGCCCGGGCGATCTTTTCGACGGGCTCGAGATCGATGAAATTCTCACCCTCCGCGTGATGGCGATGAGCGACGCCGAAAAAGTCGAGATGCGCCAGGTCGATGAACAGGCGCGGCGCATCTTGGAACGAACCGAAAACATGTCGAGCGATCACCTCCTCAAAATGCACGGCGTGATGAAGGGCGTGCGTCCTTCGAATGAAGATTTTTTCAACCCGAGCAAGCCACTCGAGACGGCTACCGTCGGCGGCGTGGAAATGAGAGCGGGCGATCGCGTGCGCATTTGTCCGAAGAAACGCGCGGATGTGATGGACATGGCGCTGGCGGGAAAAATCGCGGTGATCGAGGCGGTCGAACAGGACCTGGAAGGCGGCGTGCAGCTGGCGCTCGTGCTGGACGATGATCCCGGTCGCGATCTCGGCATGCTGCGTCAGCCGGGACACCGTTTTTTTTATTCGACCGACGAAGTTGAACCCGTCGGAGAGGGCGTATGAAAAAAATCCTGGTCGCCGGGATAGGAAATATTTTCTTCGGCGACGACGCCTTTGGCTGCGAAGTGGCAAGCCAGCTGGCGCGCCGCCCCCTGCCCGCGGGCGTCCGTGTAACCGACTTTGGGATACGCAGTTACGATCTGGCCTACGCGATCATGGAAAACTATGACGCCACCATTCTGGTCGATGCCACGCCACAAGGTAATGCACCCGGGACAATTTATTTGATCGAGCCCGATATTATCTTTGCGCAGCCCGGTAATATTTCGCTCGACAACGTTTCCATGGAGGTCGTTAATGCACATAGCATGAATCCGGTTCGCGTTCTGCAACTGGTCCGCTCGTTAGGCGGCAAACCGGGATGGCTACGGGTCGTCGGCTGCGAGCCGGCCGTGCTCGAATGCGAAGAAGGTGCGATGGGACTCAGCGCACCAGTGCAAGCGGCGGTCGTGCCTGCGATCGAAGTCATCGAGTCGCTTATCCACGATCTTTTGAGCGGGGCCGAAAATACGGCCGCTACAGTCGAGTCACAGGAGAAAACGATTCCATAGAAAAAAACCGAATGAAAGAAGAAGACATGAATACAGCGGAAATTTGCTGGCTGGCATTGTTAGGCGGAATCGTTCTCCTCGCCGTTATCAGCTTCGTCTCCATGATCCCGGAGATGCGGCGCTATTTGCGTCTCAAGAGCATGTAACCCCGTTCCCCCTCCCCAATTTTACAATTTATTGATCGGTATGTGAGTTAGATAATAAGAAGAGAGTGTGCCCGGCAGGTGCGGGCGGCGC
>JBBSLW010000087.1:0-11397 GCA_038233495.1 Chthoniobacterales bacterium
ATTGCGCTCTTCGACCAGGTCCCGGCCGGGGCCGAAGTCGTGATCGCGACCTAGCGAAAAAAGGGCGAGAAATTCGTTGCGCGCACTGATTTCCCCGCCTAAACAGTCGGCAGCAACCTGCTAGGGAAGGAGGCGAGTATATAGTGAAATTAATCAAAATGATCATGATCGTGGCCGTAGCGGCCGGCGTGCTGAGCCTGGGTGCTTGCGCGCAGAAAAAGGAGACGATGGCGACCCAATCGACGGCCACCACCGGATACTCCAAATAGTCTCGCACCGGCGGTTCGCCTCCGACCGGACAACTTTAACCAAAGGCCAGGCCGTTTTATGCGGCCTGGCCTTTTTTGTTGCTCTGGGTTCGCCTCCGCCTGAGTGGTCCGCGAGAGCGAGTGGAATTCTCGAACTCTTCTCGTAGTATTCGCTCCGATGCTGCAATTAAGCGGACTTTCGTTGCCACTCGCCCAAATCGCCCGGGTCGCTCTGGCGAAGGATCCTGTCGCCATTGCCCCGGAGGCGTTTGATTTAATCCACGCCTCCCGGGAGGTGGTGGAGGACATTGTCGCGCGGCGCGCCGTCATCTACGGCGTCAGCACCGGTTTTGGGAAACTGGCTGACGTCCATATCCCGCCCGACAAACTCGAGCAGCTCCAGGTAAACCTGGTGCGGAGCCATTCCTGCGGAGTCGGCCGCCCGCTCGGCGAGCCGGAAGTGCGCGCCATGATGCTGCTCCGCGCCAATGTCCTCACTCTCGGCTTCAGCGGGATTCGCCTCGGAGTGATCCAGCTCCTGGTCGAAATGTTGAACCGCAACGTCCTGCCGGTGATTCCCGAGAAAGGCTCGGTCGGAGCGAGCGGCGATCTCGCGCCGCTCGCGCATCTGGCGCTTTCATTGCTCGGGGAAGGGGAGGCATTTTTGGAGGGCGAACGCATGCCGAGTGCCGACGCGCTGCGAAAAGCCGGCCTGCAACCGACCGACCTGCACGCCAAGGAAGGGCTCGCGCTCCTCAACGGCACCCAGGCGATGCACGCCGTCGGCGGGCTCGCGCTCTTCCGCGCCAAACGCCTCACGCGGATCGCCGATATCGCCGGCGCGATGACGCTCGAAGCACTCAAGGGCACCCCGGTCGCATTCGACGAGCGCATCCACAACGCGCGGCCGCATCCCGGCCAGCAAGCCGTCGCGCGACATCTTCTCGCGCTTCTGCGCGAGAGCGAGATTCGCGCGTCGCATGAGACCGACGACCCGCGGGTGCAGGACGCCTACAGCCTGCGGTGCATGCCGCAGGTGCACGGCGCGGTTCGCGGCGCGCTCGCCCATTGCGAGGACGTTCTCGCGATCGAGTCCGGCTCCGCGACGGATAATCCGCTCGTCTTTACCGATAACGGCGACGTTCTCTCCGGCGGCAATTTTCACGGCGCGCCGCTCGCGCTCGCGCTCGATTACGCGGCCATCGCGACGACCGACCTGATGAGCATCAGCGAGCGTCGGATCGATCGCCTAACGAACCCCGACCTGAGCGAAGGGCTGCCCGCCTTTCTCGCGCAGCATCCCGGGATGCAATCCGGTTTCATGATCGCGCATGTCGCAGCGGTCGCGCTCCTCAGCGAAGCCAAGGTGCTGGCGCATCCCTCGAGCGTCGATAATCTCCCCACCTCGGCCGGGAAGGAAGATCACGTCTCGATGGGCATGACCGGGGCGCTCAAGTTCCGCACCGTGGTGGAGAACGCCGAGAACGTGCTCGCGATCGAGCTGTTTGCGGCCGCGGAAGGTCTCGAGTTTCGCCGTCCGCTCAAGGCCGGCCTCGGAGTGGAGCGTGCTTTCGCGACCTTGCGCAGTCTCGTGCCTCGGGTCGACGAGGATCGCGCGCTCTCGCCCGATATCGAGCGCGTCGCGACCGCCATCCGGAACGGTGACTTCGACAACGCCGACGAAATCTTATGAGCGAAAAACGAACCGTCCGGGCCCCGCGTGGAAAGGAATTGAGTTGCAAAGGCTGGCAGCAGGAAGCGGCCTTGCGCATGTTGATGAACAACCTCGATCCCGAGGTCGCGGAGGATCCGGCCAGGTTGATCGTCTATGGCGGCACCGGCCGGGCCGCGCGGAGCTGGGAGGCTTTCGACGCGATTGTGGCTTCGCTGCGCAGTCTCGAGAATGACGAAACGCTCGTCGTGCAATCGGGCAAGCCGGTCGGAATTTTTCGCACCCATGAGGAGGCGCCGCGCGTCCTGATTGCGAACTCGAACCTGGTCGGCCACTGGTCGAATTACCCCGAGTTCAACCGGCTGGAAAAACTTGGCCTAACGATGTACGGCCAGATGACCGCCGGCTCGTGGATCTACATCGCGAGCCAGGGGATCGTGCAGGGCACCTTCGAAACTTTCTCCGCCGCGGCGGAGCGGCATTTCGGCGGCTCGCTCGAAGGCCGGCTGCTCGTGACCGGCGGGCTCGGTGGAATGGGTGGCGCGCAGCCGCTCGCCGCCACCATGGCCGGCGCGCTTTGTCTTGGGATCGAGGTCGATCCGACGCGGATCGAGAAGCGTTTGCAGAGCGGTTATTGCGACCAGATCGCGCACTCGCTCGACGAGGCGATGCAGTTGCTCGATCAAGCCGGGAAATCTGGCGAGGCGATGTCAGTCGGTCTCGTCGGCAACTGCGCCGATGTCCTCCCGGAAATGGTCCGGCGCGGAATCGTGCCCGACATTTTGACCGACCAGACAAGCGCGCACGATGCCCTCAATGGTTATGTGCCTAACGGAATGACGCTGGCCGAGGCGCTCGAACTGCGCGCGAAAAATCCGGATGAATACGTCGAGAAATCGATGGCCGCGATGGCGCAGCACGTCGGGGCCATGCTGGTCCTGCAGAAAAAAGGGGCGATCACTTTCGATTACGGCAACAACATCCGCACCCAGGCGAAGAAGGCCGGCTGCGAGAAAGCATTCGATATTCCCGGCTTCGTCCCGGAATATATCCGGCCGCTTTTTTGCGAAGGGAAAGGGCCGTTTCGCTGGGTCGCGCTGAGCGGGGACCCGGCCGACATTGCGCGCACGGATGAGCTGGCGCTCGAGCTTTTCCCAGAAGACAAGATGCTGTCTCGCTGGATGAAACTGGCCAGGGAACGGATCCAGTTCCAGGGATTGCCGGCCCGCATTTGCTGGCTCGGTTACGGAGCGCGAGCGAAGTTTGGCCTCGCCATCAATGAGCTCGTTAGGCAAGGAGAGATCAGCGCGCCGATTGTGATCGGGCGCGATCATCTCGATGCCGGCTCGGTCGCGTCCCCTTACCGCGAAACCGAAGGGATGATTGACGGAAGCGACGCGATTGCCGACTGGCCGTTGCTCAACGCCCTCGTCAATACCGCGGCCGGTGCTTCCTGGATTTCGATTCACAACGGCGGCGGCGTCGGGATCGGTTATTCGCAGCACGCCGGAATGGTGGTGGTGGCCGACGGCACGGACAACGCAAAGCGCCGCCTCGAGCGGGTCCTGACAAGCGACCCCGGGATGGGCGTGATTCGCCATGCCGATGCCGGTTATTCGAAAGCGATTAAGTTCGCCCAGGAGAACAATTTGAAAGTCCCGATGGAATCCACGGCACGGGATTAGTCATATTATCGAACTGCGCGCCCCGAAAGAAGTCGCCACCAACTGCCGGGTTCCCTAGAAACAAGCCGTGCTCACTGAACCTGAGGACAATCTTCGTTTCCAGATCGGACATGTCCTGTTCATCGATCTGGTTGGCTATTCGAAGCTGCTGATCGAGGAACAGAAGGAGCGGCTCAGCCAGTTGACCAGCATCGTGCTGGCGACCGCGCAGGTGCGGGAGTCGCCTGACGAGCAAATCGTCCGGCTGCCGACCGGTGACGGGATGGCGCTGGTTTTCCGCAACAGCTCCGAGGAACCGGCTCGTTGTGCGCTCGAGATGGCGGAGGCGCTGAAGAAGCATCCGGAGATCCCGGTGCGAATGGGAATTCACAGCGGGCCGGTGAGCGAGGTGACCGATGTGAACGGTCGCACGAATATCGCCGGGGCCGGCATCAACATGGCCCAACGAGTGATGGATTGCGGCGACGCCGGCCACATCCTTTTGTCCCAGCGGGTGGCGGATGATCTCGCGCAATATCGGCAATGGGCGCCACGGCTGCACGACCTCGGCGAGTTCGAAGTGAAGCACGGGGTCCGTCTCCATCTCGTCAATCTCTATGCCGAGCAACTGGGTAACTCGGCGCTCCCGGAAAAATTGAAAAGGGACCAGGCCGCCGCCCTGCCGGTGAAAGCGGAGCCGCCCCCCAAATCCAACTTCGTTAGGCTGGTTATTGTTCTTGTCATCCTGGCGTTCATTGCGATTCCGGCGCTCATCTTTACTCCGGCAATCATCCAGTCATGGCGCGGCCGACCCGCCTCAAGCGCCATCCCTCTGCCGGCGAACATCCCGAAAAAGAGCGTCGCCGTCCTGCCGTTCGACAACCTGAGCCGCGACCCTGACAACGGGTTCTTCACCGATGGCGTACAGGATGAAATCCTGACCGATCTCGCCAAGATCGCGGACTTGAAAGTGATCAGCCGCACCAGCGTGATGCAATACAAAACGAGGGCGCAGCGAAACCTACGCGACATCGGTCAGCAACTCGGTGTGGCTCACGTGGTGGAAGGCAGTGTGCAACGCGCGAATAGTCGCGTGCGCGTCAATGCGCAGCTCATCGATGCCCGCACCGACGCCCACTTGTGGGCGCAAACCTACGATCGCGATCTGGCGGACGTTTTTGCCATCCAAAGCGAGATCGCCAAAGCCATTGCCGACCAGTTGCAAGCCAGGCTTTCCCCGCAAGAGAAAGCCGCCATCGAGCAGCCGCCGACGACGGACGTGACGGCGTTCGATCTCTACAGTCGCGCCAAGAGTCTTAACATCTCGACGAGCTTTGGCGCTATTGGTCGGCCGAACCTGCTGCTAGCGGTTGATTTGCTAAACCAAGCCCTTGTGCGCGATCCCTCCTTCTTTCTCGCGCAGTGCCAGCTCGCCTACACGCACGACCAACTCTACTTCCTCGGCTTTAATCACACGGCCGAGCGGCTGGCCCTGGCGGAAGCGGCCGTCCAGGCAGCGTTCCGGCTGCGCCCCGACGCGGGCGAAGCGCACCTGGCTCGCGCTGAAAATCTTTATCGCGGTTATCTCGATTACGATGGAGCTCTGGCTGAGCTGGAGATCGCCCGCAGAACCTTACCCAATGATCCCCGCGTTTTCGAGTTGATTGGCTACATCGCGCGCCGGCAAGGCAAACACGAAGAAGGGTTGCGTAGCCTCGAGCGCGCACTTGAGCTGGACCCGCGGAATTTCTTTACCCTACAGCAGATCGCGCTCAGCTATTCGGCTTTGCGGCGCTATAGCGAAGAAGCCGCGGTCTTGGATCGCGCGTTGGCGATCAAGCCGGATGACCCCGAGACAAAAGTCGCCCGCGCGTTAGTGGAATTGGATTGGAAAGCGGACCCGCGGCCTTTGCATCAAACGATCGATTCCATCCGCGAAAAAAATCCCGCGGCCATCCCAAACGTCGCGGATTACTGGTTCCTCTGCGCGCTGGCCGAGCGCGACGCTGCGGGAGCGGCCAATGCTTTGGCGGCGCTAGGGGAAAATACTTTTGGCAACGACGCCATGCTGTTTCACCGCGACTTCGGCGAAGGTTTGATTGCACGAATGACAGAAAACGAGGCGAAAGCGCGTGCTGCCTTCCTCGCCGCGCGCCGCGAGCAGGAGAAGCGGGTGCAGGAGCAGCCTAATTATGGCCCAGCGCTTTGCGTTCTCGGCTTGACCGACGCGGGTCTTGGCCGCAAAGAGGAGGCCTTGCGCGAAGGCCAGCGCGCCATTGAGCTGCTCCCGGTGCAGAAAGACTTCATCAACGGCGCGCACATGATCGAGTACTTCGCGATCATCGCTGCCTGGACCGGCGAGAAAGATCTCGCCTGCGAACAGTTGGCGATCGCGACGCGCCTGTCGGCGTTCGGCACCATCAGCTACGGCCAATTGAAACTGCTCCCCTATTGGGACCCGCTGCGCGGCGATCCGCGCTTCGAGAAAATCGTCGCCTCCCTCGCGCCGAAGGATTGAGAGAGAGGCGGCCGGGCCGAGCTCCTAGACTCATCGCCGCGCCCATAGAAAAATAATGCGCCTAACGGAGCCCGGCCAACGCGCCCACTTGCGCACGCGCGCGTCGGCTTTGGCGCTATTGCGAAGCTCGCTTGGGACGATTGATCTGGCGCGGCCGCCACTGTGAGCCCTGTGCGCCGGAAAAATATCGCAAACGGCTGCCGGTTTCTGTAGAGATAAAGGGTGCCGGACGAATCCGAAGACAATCTTCGACTCGAGATCGGACACGTCTTGTTCATCGATCTGGTGGGCTATTCGCAGCTCTTGATCGAAGAACAGAGGGAGCGGCTCAGCCAGCTCACCTCGATCGTGCTCGCGACGCCGCAGGTGCGCGCCGCGCCTAACGAACAGCTCATCAGGCTGCCGACCGGCGATGGGATGGCATTGGTCTTCCGCAACAGTTCAGAGGAACCAGCGCGCTGTGCGCTCGAGATTGCCGAGTCGCTCAAAAAACGTCCTGAGATTCCGGTGCGGATGGGAATTCACAGCGGTCCAGTCAGCGAGGTGACCGATGTGAGCGGGCGCACGAATATCGCCGGGGCTGGCATCAACATGGCGCAACGGGTGATGGATTGCGGCGACGCCGGGCACATCCTGCTTTCGCAGCGCGTCGCCGACGATCTCGCGCAATATCGGCAATGGGCGCCGCGTCTCCACGACCGTGGCGAATGTGAAGTGAAACACGGCGTCCGTCTTCACCTGGTGAATCTCTATGCCGAGCAGCTTGGGAATGCGGCGGTGCCGGAGAAATTCAAAAGGGATCAGGACGCAGCCCGGCTGGCGAAAGCCGAGCCAGCCAAGTCGAAATTCGTTAGGCTGATCATTTCTCTTTTCATCCTGGTATTCATCGCGATTCCGGCACTGATCTTTACCCCGGCGATCCTCAAGTCATGGCGGAGCAAGCCGGCGCCGACCGCCACGCCCTCGCCTGTGCCTACAACTGCACCCGCGATTCCGGAAAAATCGATCGCCGTCTTGCCCTTCGAAAACCGGAGTGAAGATAAACAAAACGCCTTTTTCACCGACGGCGTGCAGGATGAAATTCTGACCAACCTGGCGAAGATCGCGGACCTGAAGGTTACTAGTCGCACTTCGGTCATGCTTTATAAAAGCGGAAATCCTCGGAATCTGCGCGAGATCGGGGACGCTCGGCGCCATAAAGAACATGACCGCGTCCATCAAAGGTTGGCATTTGGCGATGGCGGCACTCATGGCCATAACTGCCACTGTAGCCGTCGCGACGAGGGGGGACGGAGTCTTAGCCGCACCAATCGTGGCCAGGGGAAGTTTTGTGGATTCGACCGACATCAAGTTCAAGATCAAAGGCTCGCAGGGGGGCCGAGGTTATTCACGTAAAGGACTCACAGGACGTGGTGATGCAGCAATCATCATTGCACCCGGCGGGCACACTGGTTGGCACAGCCACCCGGGACCGGTGGTCGTGCTGATAAAGTCCGGCCAAATGTCCTTCTATGATAGCGAGGACCCGACCTGCACGGCTCGCATCTACTCAGCTAATCAGGCCTTTGTCGACAGCGGTCAAGGTCATGTGCATATCGCCCGCAACGAAGGAAGCGAGAATCTTGAGCTGTGGGCAACCTACTTCGACGTCCCAGTCGGCACGGTAGCGTTCCGGGATAATGCCGATAACCCGGGAAATTGCCTCGGTCGCGGTTTTTAGTCGCAGCCATCCGGCGGGCCGGGGCTGAAGACGATCTATGAGCGCGTTGTAGCCCGGGGAGCGTTGACCCTGGCGATTAGACAGTCTGCTCCACGCAGCCGGGGTCAACGCCCCCGGCTGCAACCGACGCCCGATCGAGAGAAATTCCGCGAACAATACTTGCTAAGCCTTCCCCTTTTCCCCCAGAGTCGCAGAGAAGTCGGCGAAAGGAACTTCCCATCAGAAAAACCGGCATTTTCTGGATTTGGTAGGCGCTGTGGGGATTGTGTTGTCGGGCGCGCCGCTCGCCTCTGCCCAGGAAATTTCTCCCACGCCGGAGGCGACCGCAGAGGTCGAACGCATCATCGTGACTGGCTCGCACATTCCGAGCGCGGCAGAAGTAGGACCCAATCCGGTGCAAACCATCGACCGCGATTTAATCAATAAATCGGGCGAGCGCACAACGGAAGAATTGATCCGCAATCTCACGGTGGCCGGGCCCAACGGCGCGCCGAGCTCAAACAACGGCGTTGGCTTTACCCCGGGCGCGTCGTCGATCTCGTTGCGCGGTTTCGACGCGAGCAGTACGCTCACCTTAATCGATGGTCGTCGCGTCGCGCCTTATCCGCTGGGCGCGAGCAACGGCGCAGTGACATTTGTCGATCTCAACTCGATCCCGCGCGCCGCCATCGAATACAAGATCAATCACTCCGCGCTGCTGCCGGCGGACGGTTCCAGGCGGTAGTCCGAAGCAGCACTGGCCCGAAGAAAACCACGCTCGCGACTTTCAGGGCGGCAAAGTAACCTCTCTCAAATGGGGGAAGCTCACGGAAATCTCGGGCTCGAGATCGGCCATGTCCTTTTCGTGGACATCGTCGGCTACTCAAAGCTGCTCATCAACGAGCAGAGCGAGTTGCTGGAACATCTGAAAGGGATGGTGCGCTCCTCCGAACAGGTGCGCGCCGCGGAGGCGGACGGGAAACTCATCCGGCTGGCGACCGGCGATGGAATGGCGCTCGTCTTTCGCAATACCCCGGAAGCGCCGGCGCAATGTGCGCTCGATCTGGCGCGCGCGGACAAAGCGCATCCCGAACTGCGGCTGCGGATGGGAATCCACAGCGGGCCGATCAATATAGTTACCGACGTGAACGAGCGGGCGAATGTGACCGGGGCGGGCATCAACATGGCGCAGCGGGTAATGGATTGCGGCGACGCGGGGCACATCCTTCTCTCGAAGCGCGCGGCGGACGATCTCGCGGAATACCGGCATTGGCAGCCGCTCTTGCACGAGCTGGGGGAATGCGAAGTGAAACATGGCGTCACCCTTTCACTCGTTAATCTTTACACCGACACCGTTGGGAACCGGGCACTGCCCGAGAAGCTAAGGCGGGCGCGCGAGGAGCAAACCGGTAGGAATGGGGAAATGGGGGTCAGAATGGGGGAAATGGGGGTCAGTGTGCAAATCTTGACAGCTCGGGATGCGGAATCGGTATCTGCAACTCGCCTCTCCGGTGTGCGGTCGCCCTTGAGTTGCTGGACCACCCTCGGCTATTTAAATAGTCGACCTAAACCCCCCTTCTCGGCCCGCCGACTTTGAGGCCGCAACCGCCGCTGCTTCCTTACGATTCCAATCGAAACACGGTAATAGCGAGAGAGTATGGCGAACCCAAAGTTCCTTGTGACTTGACCAAGACAAGGAATGCCCAGACAATCCTTTATGATTGCAGAATCCACGCTCACCTCCAAAAACCAGACGACGCTGCCGAAGGCGGTGGTCGAATCCCTCGGGGTGAAACCGTCGGACAAGCTGGTCTTCGAGATTCACGCCGGAAAGGTCACCCTTAGTGCCAGGACCGGACGCCTGGCAGATCTGGCCGGAGCCTTTCGGCATTTCGGGAAGCGGCGCCGGAAAAAAGCGCCAGCTCAGGAAGAAATGCACGCCGCCGTTCGGCGGGGTGCCGGCCGGGCTCATTTGCGCAGCACGGGAGCCTCCTCCCGGCGGCGCCAGGGCCGCGCATGATCGCGCTCGACACGAATTTCCTGGTTCGCCTCATGGCAGGCGACGACCGGGCGCAGGAGCGCGCGGTGCTCCGGTTGCTCGCTGATTCGACCGCGAAATTTTTCATCGGCGACGTCACTCTGGCCGAGCTCGTTTGGGTGCTCGAAGGCGTTTATGAGTTCAACCGTGAGGAATTAGTCGGCGCGCTCGAAGCGCTCCTCAATCGCGCCGACGTCGTATTCGGGATGGGATAGGAGTTCGCCGCGCGGTTAGGCACCTGGCGGGAGGCGGCGACTTCGCAGATGCGCTCATCCTGAGCCGCGCCCGGGCAGAGGAGTGCACTGCGCTGCCGTCGTTTGATAAGAATTTGAAAAGACGCTTCCCCGATTTCGTTATCGTGCCGTCGTAATATCCCCGTGGCTCGAATCGGCTTTCTCCACCCCGCAAAGAAAGCGAAACAGGGTGCTGATTTCGACTGGCGAAGGAAGTGTCGGTGCAACTGAAGGCAACGATCCCGGCACGCTGGGGACGGCGCCTTTTTCGTCAACGTAAGCGCGTATCCCTCCGCTGGCGGACGGAGTGCCTTGCTACGGGACGATCGTGTTGGGCTCGGGCCTGGCGGGCAGTTTCTGGAAGCGCGGGTGGTTGCGGAGCGGGTCCCATTGCCTGCGCCACTCGGAGCAAGGATTCAGATTTCCGCACCCACGACCGGGCAGCGCGGATGATGGAACGGCTGGAGCGACTTTGCAGGCCAAGTAAGACATCGGGGGACGACTTGATAGCTGTCTCGAAACGTCACATCCCACGGACATTCTTTATTGCGTCGGTCTGCTCCTTCGCGCCGAGTGCCAGAAGCGAAGAATGCGTACAACCTGGTGACGTTCGTCAGGTCGATAGATAATCAAATAGAACCCCACAGGAAGGAATCGTGTGCCCCGCTTCCCAGGTAGCATTGGCCCCATTTCGGGAGTGTCGGCCAGGGATTCCGCCTTTGCGATCAAGGTGCCGCCGAAGCGGACCGCCGCAGCGGAGCTATCTTTGGCAATATAACCAACGAGATTCGCGAGATCGTTCTCGCTGCGTCGAGAAAAGACTACTGTCCAGCCCACGAGGAGAGTTTTTCCCGGAGAGAGTCGGCGCCCAATCCGCCTCCGGACTCAATCTCCCTCTCAGCGTCATTGAGTGATGCCAGAAGATCCTGATATTCCTCGGAGCCGGCGGAATCGAGACCGAAACGACGGGCGATCAGACGGGACTCAAAAGCATCGCGCTCGGGAGCCGGCAGTCGCTCGATCGCCGCTTCGATTTCTTGAACTGTGCTCACGCCATCTACGCTAACGCACTCCGGCGGGTTATATCAACTCGCTACTTCGCCCTCAAGAGCGCGCAATAGTAGTTCAAGCTGGCCAATCGGGTAATCGAGTGGCGGGCTGAGCAGATGCTCGATCAGCGAGCGCAGGCTAGGTCAAGTGTTCAGATTTCCGGACACAAAGACCCGGCGACGCCGGGTGGTGGAACCTCTGGAGCGACGCGCGTTGTAGCGGGAAGCACGAGCGCTGTCAAAATTTGCACACTGACCCCAAGAAGCCGCACACGA